>CAZDZG010000001.1:0-3271 GCA_964509845.1 Hadarchaeota archaeon (SeqCode)
GGTGGTGCCCCGGGCGGGATTTGAACCCGCGTCTGTGGCTCGATTGGCCTGGACGACTCCTCGCCGTCCATGAGGCCACTATGATTGGCCGGGCTACACCACCGGGGCACCCATCTTCCTTTCCTTCCCCCTTTTTCTATTTTCTGGAGGCTCAGGAGCTTGGGGTTCTCTCATCGTTTTTTCTCCGAACCCTTTCTCTCATCATCGCCCCTTTGAAGTTTCTTTTCCGGAGCTTAAAGCCGGAGGGTGGCGGGCCCGGTGGGATTCGAACCCACGATTTGCAGCTTAGAAGGCTGCCGCCTTATCCTGGCTTGGCCACGGGCCCCTTTCCTCCTCCGTCTGCCCCGGATTAAACTTTTAGAGGGGGGAGGGAAGGAATGGGTGGATGTCCTCTGCCGCTGAGAGGAGAGAGGATTTCATTGTGGGATCGGTGCAGAGGTGGCTAGGGAATCCCTTCACCAGGTTTCTCCTCAGGTTCGTCACCGGGGAGAGCAGGAAGGGGAGCAGGCTGGATCTGGCCCTCCGAAGGTACGTGGGGGAGGAGGTGGAGATGGATCCCAAGGACCTCCTGGCCTTCCTCCTGGTGGGCATGCTTCTGAACAGGGGGAGCGGGCTATTCGGGTACCCCCCGGAGAGGCTGAGGGAGCTCCTCCGGGACCCCGTGATGAGGAGGGGAATGGTGAACGTGCTGGAGGGAATAGGGAGGTACGGGGTAAGGAGGCCCTTCGTCACCGCCGCCCCCTTCCTGGTGGTCTGGAACTATACCAATGCCTGCAACCTGAGGTGCAGGCACTGCTACCAGAGCGCGGGGCAGGAACCGGGGAAGAACGAGCTCAGCACGGAGGAGGCTAAGAGGGTGGTGGACGAGCTGGCGGACTCTGGGGTGGTGGCACTGGCCTTTTCCGGGGGTGAACCCCTGCTCAGGAAGGACCTGCTGGAGGTGGGGGCTAGGGCCAAGGAGAGGGAACTCTTCACCTCCGTGGCCACCAACGGCACCCTCCTCACCCGAGAGAGGTGCAGGGAGATGAAGGGGATTTTTGATTATGTGGAGGTATCCCTGGACGGGTTTGAGGAGACCCACGATCGCTTTAGGGGGATTGCTGGGGTCTGGAAGAAGACCTGCGAGGGGATAAGGAACAGCGTGGCGGAGGGCCTGGACACCTGCGTGGCCATCACCGCCACCCACCACAACCTCAAGGAAATCCCCTCTCTCATAGACTTCGTGAGGGGGGAGCTGGGGGCCCAGAGGGTGATGGTCTTCAACTACGTTCCCGTGGGTAGGGGGAAGGAGATGGTGGAGGAGGACTTGAGTCCCGAGGAGAGATGGGAGCTTCTCTGCCAGCTCTACCGCAGGATGGTGGAGGGGTTCTTCTGCCTTAGCACCGCCCCCCAGCTTTCCGTGGTCTCCCTCCAGATGGCGGAGGGAAGGCTGGGACCCGTTCCCACTCACTTCGCCAGCAGGGGCATGCTGGAGGCTCTGAGGGGGAGGACCAGGAGCCTGGCGGACTTCTTGGGGGGATGCGGGGCGGGGAGGCTGTACTGCGGTCTGCAGCCGGACGGGGAAGTGATTCCCTGTGTTTTCCTGCCTCTCCCCCTAGGGAACCTGAGGGAGAGGAGGTTGAAGGAGATCTGGGAGAGCTCGGAGGTGCTCTGGAAGCTGCGGGACAGGGATTCCCTGCAGGGGTGCGGCACCTGCCAGTACAGGTACGTCTGCGGGGGCTGCAGGGCCAGGGCGTACGGTTACTTCGGGGACGTGCAGGCGGCGGACCCCGGCTGCCCTTACAACTCCCGATATTGGGAGGAGCTGAAGGCTTCCCTGCGGGCTCAGGCCTGAAGGAGTTCCAAGAAGGAGGAGAGCCCCGTAAGGAGGGGGGAGGGCTCGTACCTTTTATCCCTCCTTGCCAGCTCCTCCAGCTTTTCCCTTATCCTCTTCACCCCGAAGCGCTCGGCCAGCCTGAGGAAGCCCAAGGGCATGAAGGAGAGCTCCAGTACCCTCTCTATCTTCCCCCCGCCCGCCACCCCCTGCTCGATCATCTTGCAGGCCTCGTTGATCGCGGGGGCGAGCAGGCGGAGGGGATCGAAGTCCCTCCAGTCCTCCCTTCTCACCTCAGGAGGACCCTGGGAGTAATCGTAGAAGCCTTTCCCGGTCTTCTGCCCCAGGTATCCCTGCTCCACCATTAGCCTGAGGGCCTCCGGAGGGCGGTACTCCTCCCCTAGCGTCTCCCCCAGGTACTCCGAGACGTAGATGGCCACGTCCAGCCCTATGGCGTCAAGCATCTGGAAGATCCCCATGGGCATCTCCAGCCCGTAGAGGCAGGCGGCGTCTATCTCGTAGGCGTCGAAGCCCTCCTCCACCGCCCTCCCCGCTTCCAGCCCCAACCTGGCCAGGATCCTGTTTCCCACGAAGGCCGGGGTGTCCTTCACCTCCTCCGGCACCTTCCCTATCCTCCTCATGAGCTCCTTCGCCAGCTCCAGGGCCTCCTCCGCGACGCATTCCGTCCTCACCACCTCCACCAGAGGAAGGAGAATGGTGAGCTGGGGAGGGGCAAAACCGTCTACGTGCTGGGGGAAGTGGAGGAAGTGGGTCCCCACCACCTTATCGGGTCTGGAGGTGGCCCTGGCTAGCCTGGTCACGCTAAGGCAGGAGGTGTTGGTGGAGAGCACCACGTCCGGGGGCGTCAGGCGATCCATCCTCCTGAAGAGGGATTCTTTGAGATCCATTTTTTCCGTGACAGCTTCTAGGACGAAATCGGCGCCCCGCAAGGCCTCCTTCAGGCTCACGGTAGGATGGATCCTCCCCAGTATCTCCTCCTCCTTTCCCCTGGCTTCCTCGATCATCTCCAGGCTTTTCCCGATCTTCCTCAGGGCCTCCCTCAGAATCTTCTCGCTCAGATCAACCAGCTCCACCTCGTATCCGTGCAGGGCGAAGAGCTCCGCTATGCCGTGCCCCATGCAGCCCGCCCCCACCACCGCCACCTTTCGAACCTCTTCCGCCTCCATCTAACCCTCCGGGAGCTCTTTTCCCTCTAGGGAAGGGTCGTGGCCGGGGTAGATCAGCTCCTTGCGGGAGGCAACACGCAGAACCTTTTGGACGCTGGAGAACCATTCCCTCAGATCCACGTAGAGGGCGGGAGGATAGAAGGGAGTGTGGGGGAAGGGGGAGTGGAAGTTCAGGTAGGTGTAAAGGAGGTCGGAGGCCATCACTGCAGTCCCTGCTCTTGGGAGGAGGGCCAGTCCCTGCATCCCCTCCGTGTGGCCGGGGAGGTGAAGG
>CAZDZG010000001.1:3371-75640 GCA_964509845.1 Hadarchaeota archaeon (SeqCode)
GCCTTAGTCCCTCCTCTAACTCGTAGTCTCCCTCCACCAACACCAGGTCCATCCCTTCCAGGGGCTCTAGCAGGGCCCTGTCGTAGAAGGGGCGAAAGGGAGGAAGGGGGGAGAGGGCGGTCTCCCATTCCTTCCTCTGTACGTAGATTCTCGCCTTCTTGAAAAGCCGGGCACAGCCCACGTGGTCGAAGTGAAGGTGGGTAAGCACCAGCACCTCCACCTCCTCGGGAGAGACCCCCACTGAGTGGAGGGTCCTCCTCAGCCCCTCTTCCCCCCCTCCCACCACCCCGAATTCTCCGGCAGAAGTGCCCACCCCGGCATCCACCACGATTTTCCTTTTCGCTCCTTTCATGTACCACACGTACACGGGGGCGTTGACCCATTGGGTCATATCTCCCATCATCATCCCCATTCCCATGGGGACGAAGAGTTCCGCCTGTTTGAGGGGCAGCAGAGTGTATTCCACTCCCTCACCTCAGCTCAAACCTGTGCAGGATTTTCTTCTCCGTTTCGGAGATCTCCGCAATCACCTCTATGTAATCCCCCAATCCCGACTTTCTTATTCTCTCCCTCAGGAGCTGATCCACCTGGAAGATTCCAGCCGAGTTGGACATCTTTATCCTGATGGTCACCGGCTTCCTCTCCCCCTTCAGCACTTCCACGTTCTCTATGGCCAACGCGGAGACGGAGTGAATGTCCACCTTCCCAGCGTCGAAGGGTATCCTGGCCCTGCCCTTCTCCATGTCTAGGGCATCCGCTATGCAGAGGATTCCGGCTTCTTTGGTCAGGCAGGCCCCCGAGTAGTGGGAGGTTATGGCATGCAGCACCTCGGCCAGGATGACGGCCCTCTCCTCCGGGGGATAATCGTATAGGAGCTTCTGGACGAAGTGGACGGCCAGCATGGCGCTGTATTTCTCATGCCCCTCCCGCTGGGCCACCATCCCGAGGTCGTGAAGGATGGCGGCCAGGAAGATCACGATTTCAGAGTCCTCCTTGGAAAGGTGGTGATCCCTCACCACCCCGGGCTTCTCCACCCCCTCCAGCAGCTGGGCCAGGCGAAGGGCGGCGTTGGCCACGATTTTAACATGAACGGGGCCATGATCGGTGAAGCCCAGCCGGTCTATGGCCATCACGTTGGCGCATCTCCACAGTTCTTCCAGCTCCCTGTCGTTTTCCACCCTCTGGATGAGCTTCTTAAGCTTTTCGTTTTCCGTAGGTATGTTGAGCTTCATCTTTATCCCTCGAGAGATCGCCGGGATTTAATCCTTCCTTCATCTCCTTTACTTTGTTGCGCTCCGAACCTCGCTGGTCCGGATGGAACACCTGCATCGTGGAGGAGCTCAGGCTCAGCATGAAATCGGATAACGTCAAGATACATCTCTGAGTCAGAAGTACTCTCCCACCCTCTCCAGAGCCCTGGCCACCAGCTCGCTGGCGGCCTTGAGGTCGGAAAGATCCAGCACTTCCACTCCGGAGTGGAGGTAGCGGGTGGGGATGCTTATCACCCCCGTGGGGATTCCCGCCCTGGTGAGGGAGATGGCGGTGGCGTCGGTGGTTCCTCCCCTGGCCACGTCCAGCTGGTAGGGGATCCCGTGGGCCTCAGCGGTTTCCGTGAGCCAGCGGAGCACCTTCTCCGAGACGATGATGCCCCTGCCACTGGCATCCGTGACGGTGAGGGAGGGGCCCTTCCCCAGCTCCAGCGAGGAGTCCTTCTTCTCCATGCCAGGATAATCCCCCGGTAGGGAGACATCCAGGGCTAGGGCTACGGAGGGCTGGAGGCCGAAGGCGGAGGTCCGGGCCCCTTTGAGCCCCACCTCTTCCTGCACCGTCCCCACCGCGTACAGGGTATGCCTGCTTTTGGTGTTTTTGATGGCCTCTATCATCACCGCCAGCCCCGCCCTGTTGTCAAAGGCCTTCCCCGTGATCCTTCCTCCGAGGAGGGGCCTCACCTGGCGGTCCAGGCAGGCCACGGACCCCACCCCTATGCCTGCCTCCCTCACCTCGGCCTCGCTTCTGGCCCCCACATCGATGAACATGTTCTCCACCTTCACCGGTTTCTTCCTTTCCTCCTCCTCCAGCAGGTGAGGGGGTTTGGAGCCTATCACCCCGTAGACGGGGCCCTTCTTCGTGCGGAAGACCACCCTTTCGTTCAGGAGGGTCTGATCGAACCATCCACCCAAGGGAACGAACCTTATGAAGCCCTTCTCGTCGATGTGCTTGACCATGAGTCCTATCTCGTCCATGTGTGCCGCTATCATGCAGGAAGGTTCGGAGCCCCTCCTCACGGCGATCAGGTTGCCCATGGTGTCTCTTCTTATCTCATCCACATATCCCTGCAGCTCCCCCCTTACCACCTCAGCCACCTCGTCCTCCCTTCCCGAAACCCCTACGGCATTGGAAAGCCTCTCCAGCAACTCTTCGATTCCGGCCATCACTCCCTTTCTCCGCCTCGCTCAAAAAGTTTTTTCCCGGGAAGGGAACAGAAGGGGGATGAAGGTGGTTTACGATGAGAGATTTCGCACCGTTTACTCCTCCGATCCGGCCTCGGCTCCGGGCAGGATGGAGGCCATCGTGAAGGAGCTCGGCGGCTTCGAGTTCGTGAAACCCGAGCCGGCCTCCGAGGAAGAGATTTTGCTGGTTCACTCCCCCTCCCATCTGGAGAGGGTGAAGGCCCTGCCCTCCGTCTACCCCCTGGCCCTCCTGGCAGCGGGAGGGGCCATAAAGGCCTCGGAGCTGGCGGTGAGAGGGGAGCCCTCCTTCGCCCTCATCCGGCCTCCAGGGCATCATGCGGGACCAAGCAGCTGCTGGGGCTTCTGCTACTTCAACAACCTGGCCATCTCCCTCCGCAGGCTGCTGAGGCTGGGAAGGATCAGGAAGGGGGCGGTGGTGGATTTTGATCTCCACTACGGAGATGGTACGGCCTCCATCTTTTCTGGCTCCCGGGAGGTTTCCTATCATCATGCGGAAGGGACGAGGGAGGAGATCCTGGAGGGAATAGCCTCTTTCCTGGAGAAAGGGGACTACGAGGTAATAGCGGTCTCGGCCGGGTTTGACAACCACTTGGAGGACTGGGGAGGGACCCTCAGCACCGATGACTACAGGGAGATAGGGGAGACGGTGAAGGAGTGGTCCCTGAGGAAGTGTGGGGGGAGGAGGTACGGGGTGCTGGAGGGCGGATACAACCTCTCCGTCCTGGGCCGGAACGTCAGGGCCTTCCTGGAGGGTTTCGGATGAGGGAAGGGGAGGAACTCAGGGCTTTCCGCCACGAGGTCGGACCCATCCGTCCCCCCTCGGAGGGAGGAAACAGCTCGTTGCTCCTCAGGGTGACCAGAAACTGTCCTTGGTCTCTCTGCAAGTTCTGCTACGGTAAGCCCTACGGAAGGGGGAGGTTCTCAATCAGGGGGGTGGAGGAGGTGAAGGAGGAGGTGAGGAGGCTGGGCAGGGCCGTGGAGGTTCTGGAGCGGATGGGGGAGAGGGCCTGGGAGTTCCTTTTCAGCCTGCCCGAGGAGGAGAGGGGGGGCCTTCACAACCTCTTCTCCTGGTTCTTTTCGGGGAGGAAGACGGTTTTCCTGCAGGATGCCGACACCCTCCTGGTACCCACCCCCAGGCTGGTGGAGATCCTGGAGGAGGTGAGAAGGAGGCTGGGGGAGATGGAGAGAATCACCTGTTATGCCAGGGGCAGGTCGCTCTTCAGGAAACCTGAGCGGGAGCTCAGGCAACTCAGGGAAGCGGGGCTCTCCAGACTCCACGTGGGCCTAGAAAGCGGGGACGAGGAGGTGCTGAGGAGGATGAACAAGGGCCTAACCCCCACCGAGGTGGTGGAGGGAGGGAGGAGGGCTAGGGAGGCGGGCTTGCAGCTCTCCCTTTACTACATCTTGGGGCTCGGTGGGGAGGAAAGGTGGGAGGAGCACGCCAGGGAAACGGCGAGGGTCATCAACGAGGTGGATCCGGAGTTCGTAAGGGTGAGGAGGCTTGTCCCGTTAAGGGGGACCCCGCTCTTCAGGGAGGTGGAGGAGGGAATCTTCAGACTGCAGAGCCCCCACGGGGAGCTGAGGGAGCTGAAACTGCTGGTGGAAGAGCTGGAATTCTCGGGAAGGCTCTGCTTCGACCACTTTGCCAATCCTTTCTACCTCACCCCGCGGGGACCAAGATGGCTGCTGAAGCAGGATTACGACGGCTATCTTTTCCCCCGGGAGAAGGAGGAGGTCCTGAAAAGAATAGAGGAGGGATTGGAGATAGAGGAAACTCTCTACGTTAGCTCGGCGGACCTCTCCTCCCTGGAGATCCTCTGAGCTCACTCGGGGAAGGTTATGGCGCCGGTGGTGCAGACGGCCTCGCAGGCCCTGCAGTCCACGCACTCGTCGGGCTTCGTCACCCTGGCCTTCTTGTTATTCAGCTCTATCACGCTGACGGGACAGGCGTTCACACACTCCCCACAACCCGAGCATTTCTCCTGATCTATCTTGGGTGGCATCCTCTCAGTAATCCGGAAAGGTATTTAAAGGTTATCTAAGGTGGCGGTCCCGACCCTAGCTCAGACCGGCCAGGGTGAGGACCCTGAACATCACCCCTCCCAGCCAGAGGGCGAAGAGGCTCTCCGAAAGGGCTATGAGCAGGGATCTCTTCCAGCCCACCTCCTTCACCAGGGCCGCCAGCGTGGCCACGCAGGGGAAGTAAAACATGGTCACGGTGGCAAAGACGATCATCTGGGCCTTGGTGAGGTGCAGGGTGAGGTCGGATCCCAGGAGGAGAGTGAGCATGATGAGGGTCAGTTCCTTCCTGAGCACGCCGAAGAGAAGGACCGCCCCCGCCACCGCCGGCAGGCCCAGCCAGCCCGCGGTGACGGGACTCAGGGAATCGGAGAGGGAGTCCAGGAGCCCCGTCACCCTCAGGGCCGTGAGGAGAAGGCTTCCACCTAGGATGAAGGGAAGGGCCAGGTAAAGGAAGTCTTTGGTTCTCTCCCAGCTACCCCTGAGCACCGTGGGAAGGTGGGGGCGGCGGTAGGGGGGGATCTCCAGGATGAGACCCATGGGCTCCCCCGGAAGCACCTTGTAGGCCAGCCTTCCCAGAAGCAGGATCACGAGCAGATCCAGCAGGTAGAGGCCCAGCGCCCAGCCTATTCCCACGAACCTTCCCACCAGCCCCAGGATCACCACGGTGCGGGCGGCACAGGGCACCAGCGTGGAAAGGAAGATGGAGAGGGTCCTCTCCCTCTCCGTTTCCATGATCCTGCAGCTCAGGCAGGCGGGGACGTTGCAGCCGTATCCCAGCAGGAGGGGAATGAAGGCCTTCCCGTGCACCCCCATCTTGTGCATCAGCCCGTCCATCAGGAAAGCCGCCCGGGCCAGGTATCCCGTGTCCTCCAGCAGGGTCAGGAGCACGTAGAAGGGGAGGACGAAGGGAAGGGCAATGGTCAGGCCCGCCAGGATGCCCCCCAGCACCCCCTCCCCCACCAGCTCCCCTAGCCTCTGCGAGGTGGCCCTCACCAGCGGATCGGTTATCTCCTCCAGGACCCCCCCTACCCTTGAGCCTACCCAGAAGACCAGGAGGAAGAGGGACAAGAAAACGGTGGCCAAAATGGGATAGCCCAGGACGGGATGGGTGGTGAGGGCATCGAGCTTCTCCTCCGGGAGGGGATGCGGGGAGAGCTCCTGGCACCTCCTCGCTATCCTGCTGGCCCACTGGTATCGGTGGGAGGTGAGGAGGAGCTGGATCCCCTCCCCGTACAACCTCTCCAGCTCGCGGGCGTACAGGTCAGCCAGTTCTACCGCTTCGGGTGAGCTCCTTCTGACCAGTCTCCTCACCTCCTCGTCCCCCTCGAGGAGCCTCAGGGCCACCCACCTGGGGGGATACCTGAGCTTCCCCCTCAGGAGGGGAAGGAGGTGGGAGACCCTCCTCTCGATCTCCCTTCCGTACCGGAACTCCCTGGGCCTCGCCCTCCTCCCCTCGGCCACCTCTAGGGCCTTCTCCAGCAGGGCCTGGATTCCCCTTCCCCTGATGGCCACGGTGGGGACGACGGGGACCCCCAGCAGCTTCTCCAGCTCCTTAGGGTCCACCCTTATGCCTTTCCTCCGGGCCACATCCATCTGGTTCAGGGCTATCACCATCTTGGGCCCCAGCTCCAGCAACTGCAGGGTGAAGAAGAGGTTCCTCTCCAGCGCAGAAGCGTCCACCACGTTGATCACCACGTCCGGTCTCTCCTCGGCGATGTACTCCCTGGAGATCCTCTCCTCCAGCGAGAAGGAGGAGAGGGAGTAGACGCCAGGAAGATCCACCACGTCTATGAACCTACCCCGGAAGTACAGGCTCCCCTCCCTCTTCTCCACCGTCTTCCCTGGCCAGTTCCCCACGTGCTGGTGGAGTCCAGTTAGATGGTTGAAGATCACCGACTTTCCCACGTTGGCGTTGCCTGCCAGGGCTATCCGGAGCTTGGGTTTCATCTCTACACCGAGGGCTTGACGAAGATTCTGGAGGCCAGGCCCTTTCCCACCGCCAGGGTGGTACCCCTGACCTTGAGCATCAGGGGACCCCGGAAGAGGGCGGATTTCAGCACCTCCACCTCCGTCCCCGGGAGGATCCCCAGCTCGGCCAGCCTGCGGCAGGAGGAGCCCCCTCCCAGCAGGAGGGAAACGGTTCCCTTCTGGCCCTCGAGCAGGGCCGTCAGGGGAAGGGAACCTTCGGGGACCCCCTCCGGGAGGTTCTGGCTCTCCACCTGGCGGTGAAGGGCCACCTCCACCTCATCAGGGATGTGGTGCTCCAGCTCGCAGGCCTTCCGATGGGCCTGCGAAGGGGAGAGACCCAGCGTGCTCAAGAACCTTTCCATCACCCTGTGTTTTCGCAGGATGTTCTTCCCCACCCTCTCCCCTTTTCGGGTGAGGACCACCCCCCGGTAGGGCTGGTGCCTAAGATAGCCCTCCCTAGCCAGCTTCTTCAGCATGGAGGTGGCGCTTGGGGGGGTAACTCCGAGCTCCTTGGCCACCCTTCCCGTGGTGATCCTCACCCCCCTCTCCTTCAGACGGTACAGGGCCTCCAGGTACTCCTCGGAGCTTTCGGTGACCATCTGAAAATTTAGATAAGTCTAAATTTAAATTTATCCGCCGTGTTTCAACAACAGTAACGCTTATAACCGGCTCTCCCCATCCGTCTTGGGAGGGGATGAAGATCCTTTACTTCTCCTTCGAGTATCCCCCCTTCCTGGTGGGGGGCCTGGGGACCTACGCCTATGAGATGGCCAGACGCATCGCCAGAAGAGGTCACAGCGTCACCGTCTTCGCCAAGAACCCCGGCAACCTTCCCACCTCGGACCTGGAGGAAGGGGTGGAGATCCACAGGCCCCTTACGGTGGATGCCACCGATCTCCTCCCCCTCATCGTTCCCGAGGACGTGAAACGCTGGCCCCCCTATGCCCAGACCTACTTCGCCGAGGTCTTCGTTTACAACATCCTCTCCTCCACCAAGGTCTGCAACCAGCTGGTGAGGGCGGAGCAAAGGAACTTCGACCTGATAGTGGCCCATGACTGGATCTCGGGGATGGCGGGGATCACCTGCAAAAAGGATCTGAAAAAGCCCTTCGTGTTCCACCTGCACTCCGTGGAGGAGGGAAGGGTGGGGGATGGCTCACCCACGGTCAAGAACCTGGAGAGGCTGACCGCCAAAACGGCGCAGGTGGTGATCACGGTGAGCTACGCCATGAGGGATCAGCTCATCTCGCTGGGATACGAGGAGGGAAAGATCAGGGTGATCTACAACGGGGTGGACGAGAGGAAGTACGATCCCTCCACGGTGAAGGAGGAGGAGGTGATGGAGCTGAGGAAGAAGCTGGGCGTGGGGGAGGATCCCATGATACTCTTCATCGGGAGGCTATCGTGGGTGAAGGGGGCCGATGCGCTGGTGAGGGCCATGCCCCTCATCCTGGCGGAGGTTCCAAACGCCAAGCTGGTCATCCTCGGGAAAGGAGAACAGGAAAGGATGCTGAGGGACCTGATAAGGCAGCTGGGGGTGGAGAAAAACGTGATTACGGAGTTCCAATACGTGAGCGAGAGGGAGAGGATCCTGCATTACGCAGCGGCCGATGTGGCCGTGTTTCCCTCCAAGTACGAGCCCTTTGGGATCGTGGCCACGGAGGCCATGAGTATGGGCAAACCGGTGGTGGTGGGGGCGAAGGGGGTCTCCGGCCTCAGGGAACAGGTGATTTCCTCCGGGCCGGAGAGGTGCGGGGCCCACGTGGATCCGGACGACCCCCGCGATATAGCCAAGTTCACGGTGGAAATCCTGAAGGATGAAAAGCTCAGGAAAGAGCTGGGCAGGAATGCCAGAAAGAGGGTACTAGAGAGGTTCACCCTGGACCGTACCGCGGACAACACCCTGAGGGTATACGAAGAGGTCCTGCAGAACAACTCCGCCGGTTGATCCCTCGTGTCATGAGGGTGGGCGGGTCCGTCTGTTTCGGGTGCCGGGGGAAGGTTTGGGTCACCTGGGGCCGGACTCCTAGAGGCGGGTTCACGGTAACCTGAACCTCAAGCTATTTTCCGAAGAATGTACAGAAATGGAAATGGATGAGGGTGGCAATGCTGGCCTGGGAGTCCATGCACTCCATCTGGATAGGGGGACTGGGAGTGGTGGTCAGCAAGCTCTCGGAGGAGCTTGCCAGGAGGGGCCACGAGGTTCACCTCTTCACCAGGTGGGCGGAGGGGCAGGAGGAGCACCAGGAGGTGGGGGGAGTCCACTACCACCGATGCAAGTTCGACCCAGGCCACGACCTTCTCTCCTTCGCCCACAACATGTCCCATGCCATGGTAGCCGCCCTGAAGTGGGTGGAGGGGAGGGAGGGGAGGTTTGACCTCATCCACGGCCACGATTGGCACGTGGTGGAGGCCCTTCGCTTGCTCAAGCAGGAAGGAAGACCTCTGGTTTTCACCTATCACTCCACCGAGTACGGCAGGAACGGGAACAAGTTCGGGGAATGGCGGGAGTTCAGGGAGATCTCCGAGAGGGAGTGGTACGGGGGGTACCTGGCGGACAGGGTGACCACCGTCTCGGCCTACCTGAAGAGGGAGGTGTGCTGGCTTTACCGCCTGCCGGAGGAGAAGGTGGAGGTGGTGCCCAACGCCGTGGTGGCGGAGGAGTTCAGGAGGGAGGTGGATCCCGAGAAGGTGAAGGGGGAGTATGGGCTCCCTTCCGGTCCCCTGGTAGTATTCCCGGGTCGCCTGGAGTACCAGAAGGGTCCCGATCTCCTGCTGGAGGCCATCCCCAGGGTGCTGGAGAGGAGGGAAGCGGGTTTCGCCTTCACGGGAACCGGAAGCATGAGGGGGGGACTGGAGCAGAGGGCGAGGGAGCTGGGAGTGGCGCACGTTGTCAGGTTCGTGGGCTTCCTCCCCTTCCAGAAGTACGTGGAGCTCCTCAACGCCTGCGACCTGGTCTGCATACCCAGCCGCAACGAGCCCTTCGGTATCGTGCTTCTCGAGGCCTGGGCGGCGGGAAAGCCGGTGGTGGCCACCGGGGTTGGGGGTCTGGACGAAAACCTGGAGAACATGGCGGAGGGGATAAAGGTCCCCCCCCAGCCCGACTCCCTGGCCTGGGCGATCAACTATCTCCTGGATTCCCCCTCCGAGAGGGAGAGGATGGCGGGGAACGCCAGGGAGAGGGTCAAAAAGTTCACCTGGTCGAGATCCGTGGATAAGCTTCTGGATGTTTACGGGAGCATCCTGAGCTGATCAAAGGAAGTACTCCCTCACAAACTCGAAGTTCTTCCTTATTCTTTCCTCCCCCTTCACGATGTTTCCGTGCCCTGGGAGGAGGTACTGGAGCCTCAGGCTGGAGATCCTCTGGATGGAGCGTGCCAGCTCCTGCTCGCTTCCCCCTGGAAAATCCGTCCTTCCCACCCCTCCCTCGAAGACGAGGTCGCCGCAGAGCAGGACCCTCAGGCCCTCGTGATAAAGGCTCACGCTCCCCGGGGAGTGTCCTGGTGTGTGAAGGACCAGGAGTTCGGTCTCCCCCCTTCCCACCCTTTCCCCTAGGTAGGCATCCACCTCGAACCTGGGCACCTCCATACCGAAGTACCTTCCGAACTCCAGGCTGAACTTCAGGTGTTCCCTCTCTTCCCGGTGGATCAGGATTTTGGCCCCCGAGAGTTCCTGAAAGGGGCGGTTGGCCCCGCAGTGATCGGGATGGCTGTGGGTGTTTACGATGAGTTCCACCTCCCCCACCTCCACCCCATCCTCCTCCATCTCCTTCAGGCGCCCCCGCAGGTACCTGGGATTTCCCGGATCCACCAGGATGGTGGGATCCCCCTTCACCAGGTAGGTGTTGCAGTCGCCCGGCCCCCTTTCCGGGTACCAGTAAACGTTGCCCACCAGCCTCATTCCAGCATTCCCTCCTCCCTCAGCACCCTGGCCGTCACCCTGCTGAGCTCCCTTCCTTTGAGCTCCTCTTTGCTGAACCACCTCGCCTCCAGCACCTCCCCCCCCTTCCTTACCCTGGTAAAAAGGGACTTCCCCCTGAAGCAGACTGTCACGTAGTGGTACCTCAGCCTCCCCCTGCTGTCCCTCTCTATGAGGTCGTAAACCCCCAGCAGTCCCCGCAACCTCACCCTTATTCCCGTTTCTTCTTCCACCTCCCTCACCGCCGCCTCTTCCACCCTTTCCCCAGGCTTCACCAGCCCTCCCGGCAGGGCCCACTTCCCCTTTCCCGGCTCGGATCCCCTCCTCACCAGCAACACCTTTTTCCCTTCCCTCACCAGCACGGAGGCCCCCAGCCTAGGAAAGTTCCCCTTCACCCATCCTCTCCTCCAGGACCCTACTCAGCTCCAGCATCTTGGAAAAGAACTCCCTTCCCTCCTCCAGATCGAAGACGGATTCACCCCTCATCTCGGCCCTTTCCACCGCCGGATCGTGGGGTAACACCGCCAGCACGGGAAGGCCCTCCCCTTCCAGCCTGCTCACCACTCCTTCCGCTCCTTCCTTGAACTTGTTCACCACGGCAAAGATCCTGCTTATCCCCAGGTCCTCTCCCAGCTTTTTTATCTGCTTGGCGGTCTCCAGGGCCTTCAGGCTGGGCTCCACCACCACCAGCATTCCCTCTGCCCCCTTGGTGGTTCCCCTCCCCAGATGCTCCACCCCCGCCTCCATGTCCAGGATGAGGACCTCAGCCACCCTGGAGAGGTGGTCCACCAGCCTCCTGGCCAGGGCGCTGGCGGGACAGAAGCACCCCTGTCCCCCTTTCCCTATCCTCCCCACCACCAGCAGCCAGACCCCATCCCTGCACCTGATGCCGAACCTGTCCAAAAGGTCATCCACCTTCGGGTTGAGCTTGAAGACCAGCCCGTATCCCCCTGGGTAAGCCCCCGTCCTTTCCTCTATGAGGGAGGCCCTTTCCATCAGGGGCACCAGCTTCTCCGGGGGCACCTCTTCCTCCGTCCCCAGCGTAAGGAGGAGGTTGGGGGAGGGATCCAGGTCCAGCGCCACCACCCTCCTTCCCCTCCTGCTGAAGCCCCTGGCGAGCCCGGCCGCCAGCGTGGTCTTTCCCACTCCCCCCTTTCCCGTCACCGCTATCTTCAAGCGGATACCCTCTGAGTCGCTAAGGTTAAAGCCGCTCCGGGTTTAAAAATTGGGGATGGAGAAAATCACCCGCATTAGCATTACCCTCCCAGAGGACCTTCTCCGGGAGCTTGACCGCTCCCTGAAAGCCCAAGGGTACGCCAGCCGATCCGAGGCCATCAGGGATGCCGTTAGGGACTTCCTGACCACCCATCGTTGGCGCAGCCAGCTGGAGGGGGAGCTGCTTGGAGTGGTGGTGGTGGTTTACGATCACGAGGTCAGGGGACTGCTGGAGAAGATCACGGAGATACAGCACGAGAGCGAGGGATTGGTAAGGTCATCCCAGCACCTCCACCTGGACGAGAGGAACTGTCTGGAGGCCCTGCTGGTGAAGGGGTCTGCGGGGGGGATCAAGAAGCTGGTGGACAGGCTGGAAGCCCTGAGGGGGGTCAAGCAGGTGAAGTTGGTGGTGGTCGGCACCTGAGGCTTACCTGCCCCTCTTCTTGGCCACCTTCTTAAATTCCTCCCACTCCTTGAGGCTCTCCGACTTCTTCTTGAGGTCCTTCTCCTCCTCCAGGACGGCCTGAACTTCCGCTCCCCCGCAGGCCATGGTCTCTTTTCTTTCTCTCCGGAGCCTAAAAAATTCCTCTATTCCTTCCTGTCAAAGAAAGGGCTCTTCCCCGTGCCGGAGAGGGGGATGGCGATCACCACATCCGCCTCCATCATCCCGGCCCTCCTGGCCGCCACCCCGGCCGAGAACATCATCCGGTTGTCGGCGTTCAGAAGGGAGGCGGTCTTGGCCGCCGAGCCCAGCGCTATTCCCAGGTTCAGGGCGTCCATCACGCATACCGGACCGGCATATCCCTTTCCCTCCTTCTTTCCCTCCCTTCTCAGCTCCGCGCAGTTCCTCCCGCAGGCCCCGCACTCCAGGTCCAGGGGCTCCCCCACCAACCCCACCAGCAGGACTACTCCCGCCTCTCTGATGCTTCTGGCATCCCTGCGGAAGAACGCATACTCCCCGGCCATCTCCTCCATCTTCTCCGCCAGCCTTTCCTTTTCCTCCCCGCTGAGCACCCTGATCCTCAGGTGATCCCTTCCCCTGGCCTTAGGCGCGGTCCTGGCGGAGAGGGCCATCAGCCTGGCCACCTCAAGAAGGGCCTCCCCTTCCACCATCTTCCTTCTCGGGGACAAGGAGGGTATAAACGATGCCTTTTTTCTTCTTGCGGCCGAGGGGAGGAGATGAGGGCGGCGGCGATCCTTTTGCTCCTCTTCCTGACCGTTCAGATGTTGGGCCTTCTGGCCGGGAACAGGTACCTCAGCCTAGTGAGCTCCGGGGAGGCGAAGCCTCTTTTCTCAGATCCGCAGAGCCCCTGGAACTCCCTCTATCTCTTCGCCGCTCTCCTTCCCCTCACCCTTCTCGTGATCCTCCTCCTCAGGTTCAGGAGGAACTGGTTCAGGGCCTTCGAACTCCTGGTGACCTTCTTCTGTTGCTGGCTCACGCTCGACCTGCTGGCTGGAATGCAGGTGGGCTGGCTCTCCTCCGGCTTCCTGCTCAGCCTGCTGCTGGCGGGATGGAGGGTGGCCAGGCCCACGCCCCTGAACCAGGATTTGGTGCTCATCCTCTCGGCCAGCGGGGTAGGGGCGGTGCTGGGGGCCTCCCTCGGGGTGGTCCCCAGCCTCCTCCTCCTGGCCCTCTTTTCGGTTTACGACTGCGTGTCGGTCTTCGTTACCAGACACATGGTCTTCATGGCCAAGAGGCTCCTTCCCTCCTCCAGCTCCCTTTTCCTGTCCGTTCCCTCCGAGCTCAGGGCCTTCGTGCGGGGGGGAAGGTGGAAGGGGAGGGGGAAGGGGGTCCTGCATCTGGGCGGAGGGGACCTGCTCCTCCCCCTGGTCTTCTCGGTCTCGGTTCTGGAGGCCGAGGGACTCCGTTCGGCCCTCCTCGTTTCCCTTTCCTCCTCCCTCTTCCTGTTCCTCCTCTTCCTCCTTCTCCTCCGCAGGCCGGGAACGATCCTGCCCGGTCTCCCCCTTCTTTCCCTGGGTTCCTTGCTGGGCTTCTTCCTGTCCCGTCTCCTCTGAGGAAAACGGATAAGGCCCCCCTTTCCCAGTTCTCAGGTATGAGGCTCATCTACGAGCCCCGGGAGGGGAGGAAGATGAAGGTGCTGGTCCTTTTCTCCGGCGGGGCCAGCGCCCTACCCTTCATGGTGGGTGGGGAAAGGCATGAGGTGATAGGGGGAATCTCCTCCAGCAAGAGGGCGAGGGGGATCGACAGGTTCAGGTCGCTGGGAATTCCCGTGGAGGTGGTGGATATCCACGAGTTCTACGCGGGACGACCCATCACCGACATGCAGGTGAGGAGGGAGTATGAGAAGAAGCTCCTCTCGGTGATGGAGGAGAGGGGATGGGAGCCGGACGTGGTGGCCTGCTCCGGTTACATGTACATCCTTACCCCCCTCTTCCTCAGCAGGTTCCCGTACAGGGTCCTGAACGTCCATCCCGCCGACCTCTCCCTTGAGGAGGGTGGGAGGAGGAAGTACACGGGGCTGGGAGCCGTGAGGGCACAGCTGGAGGCGGGGGAGAAGTTCACCCGCTCCACGGTACACCTGATGACCGAAGAGCCAGATCAGGGCCCCATCCTGGTGATTTCCCCTCCCCTCCCCGTGGATGACAGGACACCGGAGGAGCAGCAGGAGCTGATGAAGGTAAAGTGTGACGGTCCGGCGTACAGGGAGGCCCTTCGCCTTCTTTCGGAGGGGAGGTTCGCCCTGGACGAGAGGGGAAGGGTTTATGTGAGGATCGATGGAGAATGGAGGGAAGGCTACGTGAGGATGGAGGGATGAGGTGGTCGTAGGAGTGCTTGGGGTGAGCTATGGAAGCAGGTTCGCCTGTTTGGCCGATACCCTGTGCCGCAGCTGGCACGCGGTGAGGCTTTTCATAGCGGACAGGCAGAGGAACCCCTTCAACCTGAGGAAGGCCCAGGAGACGAGGGGAGAGCATGTGGTGATTCCCGATCTGGACGTCGGGGAGATAGTGAGGTTTGCGAGGAGGCATGCCGGGGAGATCTCCTTCGGAATCCTGGGGCCCGAGGGGCCTGGGATGCAGGGGATAAGGGATCTCCTCGAGAGGGAGACGGGCATAACGATGATCTGTCCCAGTCTGGAGTACTTCTTGGAGAAGAGCAAGGTCAGGCAGAGGAGGCTTTTGGAGGAGGTGGCGCCCGAGGCCAATCCCAGGTTCAGGGTCTTCGATCCATCCGAGATTCCCAAGGAAAGGGTAAGGGAGGAGGTTTATCGGTGGCTGGATGAGGTGGGGGAAAGGGTGGCCGTCAAGCCCGACGCCCCGGCCACGGGCAAGGGGGTGGGAGTCTGGGGAGATCATTTTCGAACGCGGGAGGAGATGTTTCACGAGTACTTCCTACCCGCTTTCTCCAGGGGACCGGTCATCGTGGAGGAGAAGCTGGAGGGGGAGGAGTTTTCCCTGCAGTTCCTTTCAGATGGGGAACACCTGATTCCCACCCCCTGCGTTAGGGATTACAAGAGGGCCTTCGACTGGGACCAGGGGCCCAACACGGGGGGTATGGGATCCTACAAGGACGTGGGGGAGCTCCTGCCTTTCATGGAGAAGAGGGACTGGGAGGAGGCGGTGAGAATCGCGGAGCGCCTCCACCGGAGGCTGAAGGGGGAGGGGAGGAATCCGGGACTCATGGGAGTGATGTACGTGGGATACATCCTCACCGCAGAGGGGGTGAAGGTGCTGGAGATCAACAGCAGGTGGGGGGATCCCGAGGTGATGAACCTGATGCCCCTGCTGGAGGACGACTTCGTGGAGGTCTGCTTCAAGTGCCTGGACGGTGAGCTGCGGGGGCTGAGGTTCAGGGAAAGGGCCAGCGTGGTGATATACGCCGTCCCGCTGGACTATGGAGGCTACAGGAAATACTCCGGTCCCCGGAGGGTCAGGCTGGAGGAGGCGGAGGAGCTGAGGAAGAAGTATGGGGAGGACCTGAGGCTCTATCCGGGCTCGCTGGAGGTGAGGGAAAACGGGGAGCTCTGGGCCCTGGGCTCCAGGACGGTGGCGGCGGTGGGGCTGGCGGAGGATCTGGATGGGGCCAGGGAGATAGCGCTTGAGGCGGTGAGGAGGATCGACGGGCCCCTCAGGCACCGGGAGGACATAGCCCTGAGGGAGCACGTGGAGAGGAGCGTGAGCCACATGAGGGCCCTTAGGTCCTCAGCCCCCTGAGGCACCTAAGCTGGGCCTCCTTCGCCAGCTCGAAGTTGCGCTCCGAGTCCTCCACCCAGCTCCTTTCTATCAGCCTTTTGGACTCCCGGAGGGGCAGAGGGGATCTGGAGAGAATCATGTTCACGTAGAGCCTCACCCCCTCCTCCAGATCGGGAAAGATCCCGTTCACCAGCCCCAGCCTTTCCCCCTCTTCCGCCGTTATCCTCCTTCCGGTGAAGATGAGGTCCCTGGCCACTCCGTCCCCCACCATCCTGGGCAGCAGGTGGAGGGCACCCATGTCGGGTAGGATGCCGAACTCGGGCTCCCTTAGAAAGAAGAGGGTCCCGGGGGTGGCCAGCCTGAGGTCGGCGGCCAAGGCCAGCTGCATCCCTCCCCCTATGGCGTATCTCCGGCAGGCCGCTATCACCGGGCAATCCATATTTCTGATTTTCTTTATCACGCGCTGGGCCAGCTCTATGACGGGCAGGAGCCTCTCCTCCTCCCAGGTGGCCAGCTCCGCCAGCACGGAGGTGTCCATGCCGGAGCAGAAGGTGTCACCCTTTCCTCCCAGCACCAGCACCCTTGGCCCCCCTTTCCTCACCTCGTCCAGGGCCCTGTCCAGCTCTTCCAGCATCTGAAGGTCCAAGGCGTTTTTCTTCTCCGGTCGGTTGAGCTCGATGCTGGAGACCTCACCCAGCCGAAGCTCCACCTTCTGGAACACCCCTTCCCTCCACGACGGTCTACCTGAGCCTGGCCCCCAGGTGGGCCAGCGTGGCCTTCCTCACCTCCTCCGCCTTCTTCCTTCCCCCCAGCAGCCTGAGGAGTTCGAGGGCGAAGGCGAAGGCGGTGGCGGGGCCTTTGCTGGTCACCACCTTACCATCCACCACCACCAGTCCTTTGCCGGGCTTTGCTCCCCCCTTCTTCAGCTCGCCCTCCATCCCCGGGTAAATGGTGGCCCTTTTGCCTTTCAGCACTCCCGCCTCCGCCAGCACGGCGGGGGCTCCGCAGATGGCACCCACCACCTTCCCGCTCTCCGCGGCCTTCCTCACCATTTCCAGCACCTTTGGATTCTTTCTCAGGTTCTCGTAACCCGGATACCCTCCGGGACATATCAGGGCCTCAAAGTCCTCCACCCTTACCTCCTCCAGCTTCCGATCGGGGAGGACCTTCACCCCGTGGGAGCCCTCCACCGGATCCTCCAGTCCCGCCGTGACCACTTCCACCCCTCCCCTGCGCAGCACGTCCACGATGGTGAGGGCCTCTATCTCCTCGAAGCCCGGGGCCAGCAGAACCAGAGCTTTCGCCATCCACCTCTCTTTCTACTGTCCGCTTTTAAAGCCTGAAGGGAAGGAAGAAGGGATGGAGCCGGTGGGGATGATCCTGTGCGGGGGATATGGGAAGAGGCTCTTTCCCCTGACCAGGGAACTCCCCAAGGTGCTGCTGGAACTCAGGAAGGGCTATACCCTGCTGGACCACCAGCTCTCCCTTTACCGGAGGGCGGGGATAAAGAGGGTCTATCTGCTGGCGGGCTACCGGGCGGAGGAGATAAGGAAGAGATATGGGGGGGAGCACGAGGGGATGGAGCTGAGGTACGTGGTGGAGGAGGAGCCCCTGGGCACCCTGAACGCCCTCAAGCTGGGGATGAGGGAGGCCAAGACGGGGGCGGTGGCGAGCAATGGGGATGTGGTGATGGAGGTAGACCTGAGGAAAATGTGGGAGGACTTCCGCAGGTCGGAGGCACTGGCCTCCCTGCTGGCGGTGAAGATGAGGAGCCCGTATGGCATCCTCAGGCTGAGGGGGAAGAGGGTGATCTCCTTCGTGGAGAAGCCCCTGCTCCCCCACTACATCAACGGGGGGGTCTACTGCCTTAGCCCCCGCCTGCTTCCCCTGATGGAGAGGTTCGGTACCGGGGATGTGGAGCGGACCCTTTTTCCGGAGCTTGCCAGAAGGGGGAAGCTGAGGTGCTACAGGGCTGAGCCACCCCTCTGGATCTCCGTGGATACCCTCAAGGACCTGGAGGAGGCCAGGAAGAAACTGGAGGAGCTGGGGAAAGGCCGATCTCCGGATTCCGGTGCCGCATCCTGAGCATCTCGCCCACGAGGTCCAGCGGTGACTCGTCTTGTGCCATCAGCTTTCCAGGTCCCTACCCCTGGGCTACGGTCCCGGGGGCCTGAGGTTTTCGGGAAGAAACTGCAGGAATCCGCGGACCTCCCCCTTTTCTCCCTTCCCCAGCAACAGGAGGAGGATGGTCGCCTCCCTCCTCCAGATCATCCCGTCTATCCCCTCCCTTTCCAGATAAAAGTGCCCCTGCTGGGGGAGGCGCTCCTGGAGCAGGTCACCCAGCTTGTTCATCGTTTCTCCGAGTCTGGCCTCCGCCAGCTCGGAGGAAGGGAAGAAGAGGGCGTAAAGGGCGAGCCTCCTTCCCTCTTTCTCCCATATCCTGAAAAGGCCCGTGGCTTGCCTTTCGCCCCCTCCCAAGACGGTCTCTTCATCCGCCCTTCCCTCCCCCACCAGCTTCCAGCCGGGGGGTGAGGGGACGAGGTCGGACGGGAGCTCGGGTCCTGGCCCTTCTACCCTTTCCTTCTCCTCCACCCCCTCTTCCAGGGCTTCCCGGAGCCTGGGGATAATCCCCTCTTTTTCCTCCGCCTTTGCTTTTTCGCGAACCTCTTCGGCAACCTCCCCCACAAATTCCTCTTCCGGAACCTCCAGCACGGGAAGGGATAGAAGAAGGAGAAGAACGAAGGAAACCCCCGCGGCTATCACGAAGGAAAGTTCAGGAGAAGGGGAAAAGAGGAAGAGAAGAACGGCAGCCGCAGTGGTGCCGAGGGAAGCCAACGCCAGGGCCCTTGCCAGCCTCATGTTCTTCTCTCTTGGTGGATAGCCCTTATAGACCTGTGGGAGATCGAGCCCAGAACTTCTTTTAAACCCCAATTTTTAGAAGGAATAGATGGCCATCAACCCCACCAGGTTCATCTGGATGGACGGAAAATTGGTGCCTTGGGAGGAGGCCAAGGTTCACCTTCTCACCCACACCCTCCACTACGGTTATGGGGTCTTCGAGGGGATCAGGTGCTACCGGACCAAAAACGGGCCCGCCATCTTCAGGCTCAGGGATCATATGCTCAGGTTGCAGCGCTCGGCGGAGATAGTGGGCATGGAGCTGCCCTATTCCGTGGAGGAACTCATGGAGGCCGCAAAGCTGACGGTGAGGGAGAACGGGCTGGAGGAGTGCTACATAAGACCCATCGCCTACTGCGGCTACGGAGTGATGGGCCTGAACCCCACCGGGGCCCCCGTCAGGGTGGCCGTGGCCGCCTGGGAGTGGGGAACCTATCTGGGGGAAAGGGGGCTGAGGGAGGGGGTGAGGGTAAAGATCTCCTCCTATCGCAGAATCCATCCCTCCATCCTTCCCCCGCAGGCTAAGCTCGTGGCGAACTATGCCAACTCCATCCTGGCCAAGCTTGAAGCGGTGAGGAGCGGTTACGATGAGGCCCTCATGCTCAACCTCTCGGGAAATGTCTCGGAGGGACCCGGGGAGAACCTGTTTATCGTGGAAGGGGGGGTTCTGATAACCCCTCCCGTTTCGGAGTGCGCCCTTCCAGGCATAACCAGGGATTCCGTCATGGAGATAGCCCGGAGGGAGGGCATGTCAGTCAGGGAGGAGCCCGTTCCCCTGGACAGGCTCTACCGGGCTGAGGAGGCCTTCTTCACCGGAACGGCCGCGGAGATAACTCCTATCAGGGAGGTGGACGGTCGCCCGATAGGGGAGGGGAAGAGGGGAAGGATCACGGCCAGGCTGCAGGAGCTTTACTTCAGGGTGGTGAGGGGGGAGGAAAAGGGATACGAGCACTGGTTGGATCCCGTCTAGCTAGGCCTGATCAGTACCTTCTCCAGCTGGCCCAGGAGGAACCTCTTGACCTCCCTCAGGCTGCCCTTCCCGGAGGAGCTGGCCGCCCCTGGGTGCCCTCCCCCGGAACCCCCGAAGGCCTTCCCCACCTCCTGCATCAGGGAGCCGAGGTGAAGGCCCGTGGCTTCGCAGAGCTCCTGGGTGGCCCTCCCCGAGATCCTGAACTCACCCTTCTCCTCTGAACCCACGAAACTCAGGTCCGCCCCCAGCTTCAGCAGCATGGAGGCGGCGTCGGCCTCGAAGGCCCCGAGCTCGGAGAAGACCACCACGTAGTCCCCCACCGTCCTTATCTCCATCCGCTGGGCGGCCTTGAGCATGGCGAGGCGCTTGGAACGGTCCTCGGGAACCCTGAGGGCGCTCAGGGCCTCCCTGTAGCTGGCCCCGCAGTCCAGCAGCTCGCAGACGGTTCTGAGGGTGGAGTCCTGGGCCAGCTTCAGCCCCGCCGTGTCCGTGAGGATGCCGGCCAGCAGGAGCTGGGCCTGATCGGGAGAGGGCCTTTCGCCCATCTCCTTCAGGAGGCGCAACACCATCTCGGCCGAGGAGGTGCACCCCTCCTCCACCCAGCAGGCCTCCACCTCCTTCTCCATCCCCTCCACCCGCAGGTGGTGATCCACCAGCAGCACCTCCTTCCCCCTGATCTTCTCCCCCATTTTCCCCAGCTGTTCGAAGCTGGAGGTGTCGATCATCACGACGAGGTCGGGCTCGAAGGAAGGGGAGGCCTCCACCCTCCTTCCGTGCCTCTCCAGGAGGAGCTGGGAGAGCTTGTTCATGCCCTCCGGCATCACCACCTCCGTCCTCGCCCCCAGCCTTTCCAGGACCTCCGAGAGCACCAGAGCACTTCCCACCCCGTCCGGATCCGCCTGCTGGTGGGAGAGGAGGAGGATGCGCTCCCTCCTCCTGGCACCCTCCAGGAGCCTCTCCGCAACCTTTCTCAGGGGAGTCAAGCTTCGGGCTTCCTTCTCTTCAGGAGTTCCTCCAACTTTTGCTCCAGCTCCCTGAGCCTCTCCGTCACCCTCTCCTCCTGCCTCTCCAGCGTCTTTATCCTGATCTCCAGGGTTTCCCTCTCCTCCTCCAGTTCCTTCCGCAGCTCCTCCCTGTTGGCCCTGAGCAGCAGGGGGCCCACGGTGCGGTAGACGGCGGCCTCCTGCGGGGTTTTGTCCAGGGCCTCCAGGGCCTTCTGGGTCTCCAGCCTCAGAAGCTCCAGCTGCTTCCTCTGACTGGCCAGGGCCTGGGCATGCTGCTGCGCCTGCTGGTACTGGGCCACCATGTGCTTCAGCTGGGGGGGGAGCTCCTCCATCCTATCCCTCCTTCAGCTCCATCATGTCCCGCACCACCGCCACCAGCCTGAGGAAGGAGTTCAGGGCCGCCCTCAGGGAAGGGGTGTCCCTGGCCCTGATCCTCAGAAGGAGCCTCCTGCCCCTCACCGACAGCTTAACCATGCTCCTTCCTCCGGGCTGATCCTCCTCGGGTTTGAGGGCCTCCACGGCCTTCCTGGCCAGTTCCTCGCTAGGGAAGGAGAATTCCACCTCCGCTTCGGAACGGAAGGTCATGCCCCTCCCCCTAAATGGCTTTTATCCTCTTCACCACGGGCTGTCTCACCTTATAGAAGATTCTGAACCCGCAGTGGGGACACACCACCCTCTCCAGCTTCTGGAGATCCTTTATTACCTCCCCGCACTGGTAGCACTTGTACATGTTATCCCTCCCTCACCACGGAGGGCGGCCGATAGGCCTGGCCCGCAAACTTGCTGCCGCACTTGAAGCACCTCCAGATCCCCGTGTCCGTCCTCTTCATGGCCTTGAAGCCGCAGGAGGGGCACTTCTTCCTGCCCACCTTCCCCGCCTCGATCTCGGCCGCCAACCTGCGCACTCTGAGTCCATACCTGGGGCCGTACTTGCCCGCTATCCCAACCTTTTTGGTCCTGCCCATGCTTTCACAGTTTCTTCCTCAGTTCCTCCCCGCACCTGAGGGCCAGCTCATATGCCCTCTCCACCTCATCCCTGCTGAAGAAGCCGCTCCCCCCCTTCTGGATGGCGCAGATGTTTCCGTTTTCGGTGGTGGAGATGGTGAGGCGGGCTTCCGCCACGTTTTCCTCCTCCAGCTTGGCATCCACCATCAGCACCCCGTTCAGCTTTACCACCGTGACGGCCACGGGCTTGGCCCTCAGGGGGAAGCCGGGAAGGGTCCAGTCCGGTACGGCCGGAGGCTTCACATCGTAGAGAGCGGCCACGCTGGCCAGCACGGAGGCATCTATGAGGTTTCCGTCGTGGTCCAGAACGTAGATGTCAACGAAGACGGCCCATACCTCCTCCCCCTCCTTGAGGCAGAGTTTTTCTAGGTCTATCATCTCGGATTCCCTGATGACCCTGTCCACCACCCTCGCCAGCTCGATGGCATCCTCGTTGGGGGGCCCGGGCTCGAAGGTGGGGGAGGCCAGCGGGAGCAACTCGGCGTTAACCACCAGGATGCCGGAGCGGGGGGAGTCCTTGAAGGGCTCACCCTTCTCCAGCTTTACCCCCACCATCACCTGCGTGTTTCCCAGCTTCACCAGCGCGGAGCCCTGGGCGGTCCCTATCACCCCCCTTTCTATGGTGATTTCCCTGTACTGGTCCAGCGCCCTGTCGTCTATCCTCTTCCCCCTCACGGCCAGGTCCAGGATGTAGTCCCTCTTGACGGTGGAGATGAGCTCCTTCATCTTTCCTCCTCCAGCGAGGGGAGGTACTTCTCCCTCAGGGCCTCCTTCTGGGCCTCGTAAAGGAGCTCCACCCCCTTGAAGGCCAGATCGAAAGCCTGCCTGAACTCCTCGGGGGTGAAGTTGCCGTCCATCTGCAGGAGGGTGATGAGCTTTTTCCTGGGCATCACGGCTATGGGCATGTCCGCCTCACCCCACTGGTCCTCCTCCTTCATGAGATCCAGCACCACCGTCCCATCCACCTTTCCCGCCGAGATGCCGGTGACCAGGTCCCTCATGGGGATGCCAGCATCGGCCAGGGCCACCGAGGCGGCCGTGATCCCGGCCGTTCTGGTTCCGGCATCCGCCTGCAGGACCTCGATGAAGACGTCTATCACGGCCCTGGGATAGAGGTGGAGGAAGAGGACGGGTTCAAGGGCCTCCCTTATCACCTTGGAGATCTCCATGGACCTGCGGTCGGGTCCGGGCCTCTTCCTTTCCTCCACGGAGAAGGGTGCCATGTTGTACCTGCAGCGCAGAACGGCCACGTCCGATTGCTGCAGGTGCCTGGGATGCATCTCCTTGGGACCGTAGACGGCCACCAAGATCTTGTTCTTTCCCAGTTCCATGTAGGCGGACCCGTCCGCCCTCTTCAGCACGCCGGCCTTGATGCGGAAGGGTCTCAGCTCGTCGGGCCTTCTTCCGTCCAGCCTTCTTCCGTCCACGATGAGCTTGGGCCTCTCCATGGACCTCACCTCAACTTCTCCAGCTTGGCTTTTATCCTATCGGTCAATCCAGATAGGTGGGCCTCCTTCTCTATTAATAGGATGGCCTCCACCACCGCGTTGACCTTGTCCGGGTCCCTCCCCTTCACCAGAATCCTTCCGTTGATTCCCACCTCCAGCCTGCATCCGGTGGTTTCTTGAAGGACCCTCAGCATGGATCCCCTCCTTCCTATCACCCGCGGCACCTTGGCTGGGCTTATCTCCACCAGCCTCCCTTCCTTGATCCTTCCCCGCTGGAGGGGTGAGAGAAAAACCCTCCATCGGTCATCCACCTCCCTCACCTCGGCCAGCACGGCATCCCCCATCCGCAGGAGCTTGCTGAGGTCCTCCTTGAAGATGTCTATTCTCCTCCCTACCAGCTCGGAGGCCAGCAGGTTTCCCGTATAGGGGGAGTTCAGGTCGAGGATCCATCCGTAGGGATGGGTATCCACCACGATTCCTATCACCTTATCCCCCCTCCTGGGAATGTACCTCCCCTGTAGGCTGATCACGCTCACGCTTCTCTCCCTTATTTCCGTCAGCCCCACCACGGAGGAGAAGATCTTTCCGTCCTCCACGAAGGCCCCCTCCCCGGCCACGTAGTTCCCCTCCGCAAGCAGCTTGCCAGGCACCACCAGCTCCCGGTTGCTGACGAAAAGCATCACAACACCTTGATCTGGGCCTCTCCCCTCGTCAGCTCGTTGATTTTGTCAAAGAACTCCGGCTGAAGACCGGCCGGGATTTCCACCAGCATGGCGAGGGAACCATCCTGGAGCCACTCCTCCTTCTTCACCTCCGCCATGCTTTTGATCACGTGCATGGACCTTCCGGCATAGGAGGGGGGGATCTTCAGGGCTATCCTCCTCGTTTCGAACTTCAGGGGAAGGATGGACTGGAGGGCCTTCAGGACGAGGGGGAGCTGCTCCTCCGCCGTCTTGAACTCGTCTATTCCCACCTTGGCCCTCCTCAGGGCCTCCTCCACCCTTGCCGGGGGGTGGGGAAGGCCTGTCTGGGGATTGATGGCCCTCCTGGAGATGAGGGCGACGAGCTGCTTCAGCCTCTCCTCCCTCATCCTCTTCCTCTGTTCGGTGGTCAGCTGGATCCTCCCCTTCCTTAGGATCTGCTCCACCACCTTCTCCAGCTCGTCGGTCCCGAAAACCTTCACCAGGGAATCCCTGGAGGCCACTTCCCCCTTTCCGGCGTCCTTGAAGACCTTCTCCACGGCGAGAAGGTCCCTCATCTCCACCCTCTTTCCCTCTCTGAAGGCCATGGCCAGCTCTGGATCCACCAGGATCTCAAAATCCATGCCTTGGGAGGAGAATCTCGCTA
The DNA here is from genome assembly GCA_964509845.1 of Hadarchaeota archaeon (SeqCode). GTDB lineage: Archaea > Hadarchaeota > Hadarchaeia > Hadarchaeales > WYZ-LMO6 > WYZ-LMO6. The sequence goes on from CAZDZG010000001.1 coordinate 27,790, forward strand.
TGACGGCATCCTCCAGCTTTACCATTTTCTCCCTACTTCAGCTTGGAGAGGTGGCTGGCTATTTCTTCCGCGGTAAGCTTCTGGAACCTCCTGGTCTTCACGGGAACCACCGCCACCTCCAGCTTGTTTGGCTCCAGCTCCCCCTCTATCACCAGCTTCAGGGCCCTGAAGGCCAGGAGGATGGCTTCCTCCAGGCTCATCTTTTCGGAGTACTCCTTCTCCAGGAACTCCACAACCACAGGGGCCCCTCCCCCTATGGCCTGGGCCTTGTAGGCCGCCACCACCCCGCTCGGATCGGTTTCGAAAAGCTGGGGGCCATTCCTGTCCACTCCACCCACCAGCAGCCTCACGCCGAAGGGCCTGACTCCCCCATGCTGGGTATAGAGCTGTTTCAGGTCCCCGATGTGTCTGGCTATGGATTGCACGCTGGCGGGCTCGTCATACCTGAGGCGGTTGATCTGGGCCTCTATCCTGGCATTCTCGATCAGGATCCTGGCATCGGCTATCAGGCCGGAGGCCGCCGCCCCTATGTGCTCGTCTATCTGGAAGATCTTCTCGATGGAGTAATCCTCGGCCAGTCTGCTCCTGAGCCTCTTCTCGGCGGAGAAGACCACGCCGTCCTTGGTCTTTATGCCCAGGGCCGTCAGACCTTTCTTTACGGCCTCCTGGGCGTACTGAACCTGAAACAACTTTCCGTCTGGGCTGAAGACCGTAATGGCTCTATCGTATCCGGCGCCGGGTGGAGCAAAGACCATATGAACCAACTTATTGGGGGTAGGTTTATATTTAATCCCATCGGCCGTGAGACCCTCAGGGCCCCTTCAGAGATCCCATCTTCCTTTCCACCATCCGCTTGGCTCCCTTTATGGTCCCGGAGACCCCCACCACCTTGAGTTTTCCCTCAAGCTCCAGCGGACCCAGCTTCCCTTTGAGCTCCCCCACCTGGAGGTGTCCGCACCGTAGGAGGACCAAGCGGGGGCTGAGGGGAATCAGCTTCAGGCCGGATCCGGAGTGGTCTACTCCCGCCTCCCTGAGCAAGGCCTCGTGGTTTTCGCCTTCCCTCAGCTCCAAAATCAGATACCTCCTCCTTATTTTTTCCCTCATTCCCCCTCCCCGCGGAAGAACTCGGCGATCTTCCTCTCCGGGGCCTTCGGCTTCAGGGTGAGGTGTATCACCTCATCCCCCCTCCCCAGCACCCATCTCCCCTTACAGGCCTCCTGCTTGTCCAACCTGAGGTACAGGTTTCCCCTCTTGTCCATGAACTCCTTCAGCCTGGAGGCCAGCTCTTCCCTCCCCTCCAGCCTGGGCAGGAGGTTGGAGAGGAAACCCTCTATCTCCCCGCTCTTCTTAAGCCTGGCCTCAGCCCAGACCAGGAGGTTTCCGTAGTGTCCCTCCAGCTCCGTCCTCTTCACCTCCACCCCTGCCGGGAGGAGGGACTTCAGGAGCCCCAGCAGCCTCTCCTCATCCTCCGTGGCGTGTATGAACATCCTTATCCTGATCTCCCTGAAGGGGGCCTTCACGTTCTAAGTTGGGGAACCGGGGAAAAAGCTTAGGCTCGGAGCCCCCTGGCCTTCTTTCCCGCCGAGGTCAAGCCCCTGAACACCCTCCCCTTGGCCTTTATCTGGGAAAGCTGGGGATCGCTCTTGATCACCGGGTGATGGGGATCGATCATTATCACCTCGTAGTACTCGTACCTGCCGTCGGAGGCCACCCAGTAGGAGTTCAAGACCTCCAGGTTGGGATACTTCCTGGCGGCCCTCTCCTCCGCCATCCACTGGAGGCTCTTGCCGGGGGTAAACTTCAGGACCCCCATCCTCTTGGGCTTCCTCCCCCTGGAGGGTCTCGGCTTCCTCCTCCCCCCCTTCCTGACCCTCACCCTCACCACCACCACCCCCTGCTTGGCCTTGTAACCCAGTCTCCTGGCCCTCGCCAGCTTGGTGGGCTTGGGAATCCTCACCACCGAGGGCTCCTCGGCCTTCATCTTCCCCCCTCTTCCTGCAGCTCTTTTACCTTTTCCGCGAGGATGAGGGAAATGTTCCTCTGGGCCTCCACGGTGGAGGCGCCCAGATGGGGGGTGGGTATGACCCGATCCATCAGCACGAGTTCCCAGTTTTCGGGAGGCTCTTTCTCGAAGACATCGAGACAGGCACCCCCTATCCTCCCCTCCTTGAGGGCTCTGAGGAGGGCCTTTTCGTCCACGATCTTCCCCCTGGAGGTGTTTATCAGAACCGCGGTGGGCTTCATCATGCTGAGTTCCCTCTCCCCTATCATCCTCTCGGTCTGTGGGGTGAGGGGAAGGTGAAGGGAGACGAAGTCAGACTCCCGAAGGAGGGTGGGAAGGTCCACGTACCTCACCCCCGCCCTTTCCATTTCCTCCCTCTTCACGAGATCGTGGCCCAGGACCCTCATCCCCAGGGCCAAAGCCTTCAGGGCCACCTCCCCCCCTGTCCTTCCCACCCCCACCACGCCCAGGGTCTTCCCCTTCAGCTCCGTCCCCATGAACTTTTCCTTCTCCCACCTGCCGCTCTTGAGCTCCTGATAAGCCTGGGGTATCTTCCTGGCCCAGCAGATCATAAGCCCCAGCACCAGCTCCGCCACCGCCGTCTTGGAAGCCTCGGGAGCATAGACCACCTTTATTCCCCTCTCCTCCGCGGCCTTCACGTCTATGTTGTCTATGCCCACGCCCGCCCTGGCGATCATCTTCAGCCTCTTTCCAGCCTCGATCACCTTCCTGGTCACCTGGGTGGAGCTCCTGACGATCAGGACCTCGAAGTCCCCTATCTCCCTGCACAGCTCCTCCTCCGAGAGGTGGGGCTTCACCACCACTTCCCCCAGCCTCTCCAGCTCCCCGATAAACTCCGGGGAGACGGGATCGGTTATGAGGATCCTCAGGACCATTTCAGAGGCCCCTCTCCCCGAAGATCTGGTAGGGAAGGGTGAACAACCTGACCATTCCCTCCGCTTCCCTCTGGTCCAGGCCTTTCTGCTTCACCGATCTCAGTTGCGGGAGGAAAAGGGAGGAGGGGGACTCCCTCTTCACGATCCTCATGCTCCCCTTGTACAGCTCCACCTCCACCGTACCGTTCACGACCTTCTGGGTGGAGTCTATGAAGGCATCCAGGTCCTTTCTCAGGGGGTGCAGCCAGGAGGCGTGATAGACCAGGTCGGCCCAGAGCTTGTCTATCTCCCTCTTCACGCGCAGCTGCTCCTTGGTCAGGGTGAGGTGCTCCAGGTCGGCATGGGCGTAGAGGAGGATGGTGGCGGCGGGGGCCTCGTAGAGCTCCCTGGATTTGAGCCCCAGCATGCCATCCTCCAGGATGTCGATAAGCCCCACCCCATTCCTTCCCCCCACCTCATTCAGGTAAAAGATCATCTCCACGGGGTCCTTTATTCCGTCCACTTCCACCGGTACTCCCTTCTCGAAGGTTATGCTGACCACGGTGGGCTTGTCCGGGGCCTTTTCTGGAGGAGTGATCCAGAGGTAGTCCTCCGGGAACTGGGAGACCAGGTCTTCCACCTGTCCGCTGCCTATGGAGTGCGACCACATGTTTATGTCCCCTCCCAGCTTTCCCTTGGGCCTCTTGGGCTCCACCCCCCTTTGCCTCAGCATCTCCTCCTCCTCCGCCCTGGTAAGGTTCAGCTCCCTCACCGGCGCGATGATCCTCACGTTGGGGAGGTAGTACCTGAAAACGGACTCCACCCTGAACTGGTCGTTCCCCTTCCCGGTGCACCCGTGGGCCACCGCTTCCGCCCCCTCCTCCTTGGCCACCTCCACCACCTTCGTGGCTATCAGCACCCGGCTCATGGAGGTTCCCACCGGATATCCCTCGTAGCTCCCGTTGGCCTTGATGCAACGATGAATGTACTCGGTCACGAACTCCCTCTTGCCGTCTATGAACCTTACCTCGGCACCCAGCTTCTCCGCCCTCTCAAAACCCAGCTCTATTTCCTCCTTTCCCTGCCCCACATCCACCATGACGGGTATGACCTCCTCGTATCCATACCTTTCCCTGAGGAGGGGGATCAGCAGGGTGGAATCCAGTCCTCCCGAGTATGCCAGAGCTACCTTACCGGGCATTCTCTCCTTTCCCCTGCCCCGATATATAAGCTTTCACTGTTCTTTCCAGTTCGGCCAGGGCCCTCTCCTCCTTCTTCCGCCTCCTCTCCAGCCTGATCCTCTTCTTCCTCAGCTCCGCCCACCTCCGCCTCAGCATCCTCCTAACCTCGCCGGGAGAGGGACTACCCAGGGTCCTCCTCTGCCTCAGGGAAGAGAGGGGGTCCAGACATCCCAGGATCTCCTCCCCCACCTTAACCTTCTTTCCCAGTTCCTCCCTTGCCGCCTTCTCCAGCAGCTCCACCGAGAGATCCCTGACGGTGAGGCCCGAGGCCAGCGCCTCCCTCACCGCCCTCCCCACCAGCGCATGGGCCTCCCTGAAGGAGAGCCCCACCTTCCTGACCAGGGCCTCCGCGAGGTCCCAGGCGAGGGCCCAGCTGAGGGAGGAGGAGGAGCTGAGCCTTTCCCTCCTGATCTTCAGCGTTTCCACCACCCCTTTCATGATCGCCAGGCTCTCCCTGGTCTCGTCCACGCACCTCCAAAGGGGAGGCTTCACCTGTTGCAGATCCCTGTTGTAGCCCGTGGGTATGCCCTTCAGGAGGGTGAGGAGGGAGAACAGGGCCCCGTAGACCTCTCCGGTCTTCCCCCTTATGAGCTCCAGCGTGCAGGGATTCTTCTTCTGGGGCATGGCGCTGGAGGTGGAGGAGTACTCATCGGAGAGCTCCACGTACCCAAACTCCGGCGTGGACCAGAGGATGAGGTCCTCCGCCATCCGGCTCAGGTGGCACATGATCAGGCTCATGCAAGCGGCCGCCTCCACCAGCACGTCCCTTGAGCTGACGGCATCCAGCGAGTTCTCCACCAGTCCCTCGAACCCCAGCAGGGAGGCCGTCCTCCTCCGGTTCAGGGGGAGGCTGGAGCCCCCCACGGCCCCCCCACCCAGGGGGCAGAGGTTCACTCTGCGGTAGCAATCCTCCAGCCTGTCGAAGTCCCGGAGGAAAAGGTCGACCTGGGCTAGGAAGTAATGGCCCACCGTCCCTATCTGGGCGTGCTGCGTGTGGGTCAGGAGGATGAGGGGGGTTTCCAGGTTCTCCTCCGCTCGTTCGAGCAGGGCCTCCACCAGCTCCAGCAGGGAGGAGGAGAGGTCGTTCAGGTCCCTCCTCAGCCTCATCCTGAGGTCCAGGGCCACCTGATCGTTCCTCGACCTTCCCGTGTGCAGCTTCCCCCCCACCTCCACTCCCACCTCGGCTATCACCCTTGACTCCAGGAACTCGTGCACGTCCTCGAATTTCCCCTCCAGCCTGAGCCTGCCCTCCCTGTATTCCTTCCTCATCCTCTCCAGCGAGGACAGGATTCTCCTCAGTTCCTCCCGGGAGAGGATCCCCTGCTCGTACAGCATGATCTCGTGGGCCTCCGTCCCGTACAGGTCCTCCTCCACTATCCTCTCATCTTCCCTCAGGGAGGAAACGAACTTCAGCACCCTCTCCTCCGGTCCCTTCGAGACCCTCGCCCTGTAGATTCCCTTCTCAGCGTCCATGGAGCTCCCTCAGCTTCCTCACCACCGCATCCCCCACCTCCTGGGTCCTGCAGTTTCCCCCCAGATCACGCGTGAGGTACCGGCCCTCCCTGAGCACCTCCTTCACGGCCCTTTCCACGGCCTCGGCAGCCTCCCTCTCCCCCAGCTCCTCCAGCATCATCTTGCCGGCCAGGATGGTGGCCATGGGATTGGCAATTCCCTTCCCCGCGTGCTTGGGGGCGGAGCCGTGGATGGGTTCAAACATGCTCACCCCCTCGGGGTTCAGGTTCCCGCCGGGGGCCATGCCCATCCCACCCTGCAGCATGGCTCCGAGATCGGTCAGGATGTCCCCGAACATGTTGGGGGTGACCACCACCTCGTAGTGCTCGGGGTTCTTCACCATCCACATGGCTACGGCATCCACGAAGGCGAATTCCGCCTCCACCCCCGCATAATCCCTGGCCACCTCCTGGAAGACCTCCCTCCACATCCCGTAAAGGTGGGTGAGGACGTTGGCCTTGTCCACCGCCGTCACCCTCTTCCTCCCCTCCCTCCTGGCCAGCTCGAAGGCGTACCTTATCACCCGCTCGGCCCCCCTCCTGCTCATCACCCCCACCTGGTAGGCTATCTCTTCCCCTTCCGTTTCCAGGTCCAATCCGAGCTTCAGCTGGTACAGCTTCCTTAGCACCTCGTGCTCCTCCCTCCACCTTCCCCTCCCCCTCCCCCCCAGCCCCACGTAGAAGTCCTCCGTGTTCTCCCTCACCACGTAGAAGTTGATGTCCTCGGGTCGCTTGTCCTTCAGGGGACAGGGGACCCCCGGATAAAGCTTGACGGGACGCAGGTTCACGTACTGGTCGAAGTAAAAGCGCAGGGTGAGGAGAATGCCCTTCTCCAGCACGCCGGTGGGTACCCTGGGATCCCCCACCGCCCCCAGGTATATGGCATCGAACTTGGACAGCTCCTTCAGATCCTCCTCCTCCAGCAGGCGCCCCGTTCTCAGGTAATACTCCCCCCCGTACGGGAACTCCTCGAACTGAAACTCCACCCCCATCAGCTCGGAGACGGCCCAGAGCACCTTCATTCCTTCCCTGATGACCTCCGGTCCCACGCCGTCCCCCGGAATGACCGCGATCTTGTGAACCATATCCCAACCACTTCCCGGAACCCGGATTATAACCTATCTCTCCTCTTCGCCTTGAGGTAGGGAATCAGGCCCCCCGCCCGCAGGATGGAAAGGAGGAAGTCGGGAAGGGGTTCGGCCCTCAGCTCGATTCCCCGGCTGACGTTGATCACCACCCCTTTCCCCAAGTCGTACTCCACCTCCTCCCCCTGGGAGAAGGAGGAGCTCACCCCTTTGCAGATGAGCACCGGAAGCCCCTGGTTGATGGCATTCCTGAAGAAGATCCGGGCAAAGGACTCGGCTATGACTGCCCCCACCCCGGCCCCCTTGAGGGCTAGGGGGGCCTGTTCCCTGCTGGATCCGCAGCCGAAGTTCCTTCCCGCCACGATCACGTCCCCCTTCCTTACCCGGGAGGAAAAGTCTGGCAGCAAGTTCTCAAAGACATGCTTTCCCAGCTCCTCCGGGTCCCTCTTCACCAGGTACCTGCCCGGGATGATGTCATCGGTGGAAACGTTGTCCCCCAGCACCCACACCCTGGCCATCACACATCCCTCGGGTCGGTGAGCCTTCCGGTGAGGGCGGAGGCGGCCACCGTGGCGGGGGAGGCCAGGTAGATCTCGGCCTCGGGACTCCCCATCCTCCCCCTGAAGTTCCGGTTGGAGGAGGAAACGCATACCTCCCCGGGTGCGAGCACCCCTATGTAGCTACCCATGCAGGCCCCGCAGCCTGGGGGACCGAGGATGGCCCCCGCCTTCAGGAGCTTCTCCAGGATGCCCAGCCTCGCCGCCTCCAGGTAGGTCTCCCTGGAGGAAGGGACCACCAGCATCCTGACGCGGGGATGGATCTTCCTCCCCTTGAGAATTCTGGCGGCCTCCAGCAGGTCCTCCGTCCTGCCGTTGGTGCAGCTCCCCAGGAAGGCCTGGTCTATTTCCTTTCCCTCCACCTCCCTCACGGGCCTGACCCGGTCCACCCTGGGCGGGCAGGCGACCATGGGCTCCAGCCCCTCCAGCGAGTACTCCCTCTCCTCGGCGTACTCCGCCTCCTGGTCCGGCCGTACCACCCGGAAGGGGAACCTGGCCCTACCCCTGACGTATCGAAGGGTCTTGGCATCGGGGGGGACGAGGGCGGTCTTGGCACCCATTTCCACTCCCATGTTGCAGAGGGTCATCCTGCCTCCCACGCTCATCTCCCTCACCACCTCTCCGTGAAACTCCAGGGCCCGGTAGGTGGCCCCATCCTCCCCTATCTCCCCCACCAGGTAGAGGATCACGTCCTTGGGATAGACCCTCCTTCCCAGCCTTCCCCTCAGCACGATCTTCACGCTCTCCGGCACCCTTAACCAGAGCTTCCCCTCCGCCATGGCGGCGGCCAGGTCGCTGGAACCTATCCCGGTGGCGAAGCAGCCAAAGGCCCCCTGCGTACAGGTGTGGGAATCTGCCCCCAGGATCAGCAGGCCGGGTAGGGCGAAGCCCTTCTCCGCCAGCACCTGGTGGCACACCCCCTCCGCGAAGAGGTTTTCGATCCCTTGTTCCCTGGCGAAGTTCCTCATCATGGCGTGATCCCGGGCTATCTCGATGGAGTTGGCGGGCATCTGGTGATCCAGCACCATCACCACCCTGGAGGGGTCCCAGACCTTCTCCGCTATCTCCCTGAAGCTTTCGATGGCCAAGGGGCCGGTGAGATCGTTCATCATCACCACATCCACCTCAAACTCCAGGATCTCGCCGGGCTCCACCCTCTCCCTTCCAGCCTTCCCGGCCAGGATCTTCTCCGCCAGGTTCAAGGGCTCACTTCCTCACGGCACCCTCGGCGGCTGAGCTGGCGTGCTCGGCGTAGAACTTCAGGTAACCCCTGAGGCTCCTCTTCCTCGGCCTGAAGTGCCTTTTCCTCTCCTCCAGCTCTTTCTCCTCCACCAGCAGATCAAGCCTCCCTCGCTTGGCATCGATGAGGATCTCATCCCCGTCCCTCACCAGGGCTATCGGTCCCCCCTCCTCCGCCTCCGGGGAGACGTGCCCCACGCATATTCCCCTGGTCCCTCCGGAGAACCTGCCATCCGTCACCAGCGCCACCTCCCGGAGCAGGTTCATTCCGGCCAGCATGGAGGTAACGGAGAGCATCTCCCTCATCCCCGGTCCCCCCTTGGGTCCCTCGTACCTTATCACCATCACCTCTCCCTTCCTTATTTCCTTCCCCTGCAGAGCCCTCACGGCCTCCTCCTCGCCATCGAACACCCTGGCCTTCCCCGAGAACCTAAGGGTCTCGAGACCCGCCGTTTTCAGGACGGCCCCCTGGGGGGCCAGCGTGCCGAAGAGGATGGCTATTCCCCCCCTCTTCTGATAGGGTTTGGAGAGGGGTCTTATGACTTCACCGTTTTTCACCCTCCAGCCTTTAAGATTGGAGGCAACGGTCTTGCCGGTGACCGTCAGGGGCGTGCCCTTGATGAGCCTGCCGAGCTGCTTCATCAGAGCCGGCACCCCTCCCGCCTCGTGCAGGTCCACCATCATGTGTTCCCCTCCCGGTCTGAGGCTGCAGAGCTGAGGTACCCTCTTGCTCAGCCTGTCGAAGACCTCCAGGGGCAGGTTGATCCCCACCTCCCTGGCTATGGCCGGAAGATGCAGAACCGTGTTGGTGGATCCGCCCAGGGCCATGTCCACCGTGATGGCATTTTCGAAGGCACTTCTGGTCAGGATCATGCTGGGCCTTATTCCCCTCCTCAGAAGCTCCACCACCTTCTTTCCCGTCTGGTGAGCCAGCCTAAGCTTTTCCGAGCTCACGGCCGGACAGGTGGCCACCCCGGGCAGGGACATGCCGAGGGCCTCGATCAGGCAGGCCATGGTATTGGCGGTGAACATGCCGGCGCAGGAACCCGGGGTAGGACAGCACCTGTCCTCCATCTCCAGACCCTCCTCCTCCTTCATCCTGCCGCTCCTGATCTCCCCTATGGCCTCGAAGGCCGAGATCACATCCACCCTCCTTCCCCTCCACTCCCCGGGCAGCATGGGACCGCCCGTGAGCATGATGGAGGGTATGTCCACGCGGGCCAGACCCATGAGCATGCCAGGCTCTATCTTGTCGCAGCTGGCTATGGCCACCGCCGCGTCAAAGCGATGGGCCTCCAACACCGCCTCGAGGCTGTCGGCGATTATCTCCCTGGAGGGCAGGGAATAGCGCATCCCCTCGGTTCCCATGCAGATTCCATCGCAGATGGCGATGGTGTTGAACTCCATCGGGGTTCCCCCGGCCTCCCTCACCCCCTCGGCCACGGCTTCGGCCAGGGTCCTCAGGTGAACATGGCCTGGCACCGCCTGGCTCCAGGAATTGATGATGGCCACGAGCGGTTTTCGCAGATCCTCATCCGTGTAACCGCAGGCCTTGAGAAGGGCCCTTTTGGGCAGACCCTCTATCCCCCCCACCACCTCCCGGCTCCTTAGTTTCATCGAGGTCCAAAAAACTTCATCCGCTGTCTTAAAGCCCTTTCAGGACCTCTCTATTCCCGCCCACTTCCTGAGCTCCCTTCCCACCTTCTCTATCAGATGTTCTCTTCCTTCCTCCCTCATCCTCCTCAGGGCCGGCAGGCCTTTCCTGTTCTCCTCCAGCCACTCCCTTGCGAAGTCCCCGCTCTGGATTTCCCTCAGCAGCTCCCTCATCATCCTCCTGGCCTCCCCCCCTATGATCCTGGGTCCCCTCGTCCTTCCCCCGTACTCGGCGGTGTTGCTAACCGCGGCCATCATCCCTTCTATCCCCCGCTCGTAGATGAGATCCACGATGAGCTTCAGCTCATGGAGGCACTCGAAGTAGGCGTTCTCCGGCTGGTAGCCCGCTTCCACCAGCGTTTCGAAGCCGGCCTTGATGAGCTCCGAAACTCCCCCCACCAGAACCGCCTGCTCTCCGAACAGGTCGGTTTCGGTCTCCTCCTTGAAGGTGGTCTGCAGGACCCCTATCCTGGTAAGCCCTATTCCCTTGGCCATGGCAAGGGCCGTTTTGAGGGCCCCTCCCGAGGCATCCTGAAAGACCGCCACCAGACCAGGAACCCCCGATCCCTGCAGGTACATCTTCCTCACCATGCTTCCGGGGGCCTTGGGGGCCACGAGGATGACGTCCACCTGAGGAGGAGGAACGATCTGCCTGAAGTGAATGTTGAAGCCGTGGCTGAACCCCAGCGTTTTCCCCTCCCTCAGGTGAGGGGAGATGGCCTCGCGGTAAAGGTCAGGCTGCTGCTCGTCCGGCACCAGCAGGTGGATGATGTCGGCCCTCTCAGCGGCTTCCCCCACGGAATAGACCCTGAAGCCATCCTCCTCCGCCCTCTCCCAGCTCTTCCCCTTCCTGGCCCCCACGATGACCTCACAGCCGGAGTCCCTCAGGTTTTGGGCCTGGGCGTGTCCCTGATTCCCGTACCCTATCACCGCTATGGTCCTGTTCCTTATCCAGCTCAGGTCCGCATCCTCGTCCAGGTAAAGCTTGGGCATCTTCCCCCCTTGGGAACACGGCTATAAAAAGGGCTCAGGGGGAGCTACCGTTCCTGGATAGGTAGACCTGCCCCGACCGGGCCACCTCCTCCAGCCTGTGGGGCCCCAGCGAGGAAAGGAGCCTCTCCACCTCCTCGTGGCTTCCCCCCACCTCCCCTATGAGGGCCCCTTCCCTTATCTCCAGCACCTTTCCCCCCATGGACTGGATGAGCCTTATGGCCTCCGACATCTCCCCCTCTTCCAGCCTCTTGGTCCTGAAGAGGCATATCTCCCTGGCTATGCTGTTCTCGGGATCCAGCACCCTTACCTCCAGGATGGGCTCCAGCCTCATGAGGACCCTCTGCATGAAGGAGGTCATCTTGTCGTCGGCCTTGAAGAGAATGATGATCCTGGCCAGGCCGGACGGCTCTATCCCCACGGTGATGGAGTCCATGTTGATCTGCCTGCGGGTGAAGCATCTGGACACCCTCATCATGACCCCCGCCACGTTCTCGCAGAGCACGGAGAAGATCCTGGTCCTCACCTCAATCCCCCAACAGCATCTGATCCAGTCTTCCCCCCGCCGGAACCATGGGGAGGACGTGCTCGTCGGGGTCTATAACGACGTCCAGGACGGCGGGCTTTCCGCACTCCAGCGCCTCCTTCAGCTTCTCCTTCATCTCCCCGGGTCTGGTCACCCTATCCCCCCAGGCCCCGTAGGCCTCGGCCAGTTTGACGAAGTCCGGGCTCTTTCCGAGGTAGGTCTGGGACCTCCTCCCCCCGTAGAAGAGGTCCTGCCACTGCTTCACCATCCCCAGGTAGGAATTGTTGAAGATGCAGCAGACCACCTCTATTCCGTTCTCCACGGCCGTGGCCAGCTCCTGGGAGTTCATCAGGAAGCTCCCGTCACCCGCTATGTCCACCACCTTTTTCTCGGGGAGGGCGGTCTTCACCCCCAGGGAAGCGGGGAAGCCGAAGCCCATGGTTCCAAGGCCCCCGGAAGAGATGAACCTTCTGGGCCCGCGAACGGTGAGGTAGTGAGCCGCCCACATCTGGCACTGTCCCACCTCCGTGACCACCACGGAATCATCGTCGAGCACCTCCATGATCTCCTTTATCACCCGCTGGGGCTTGAGGGGTATCTCGTCGTAATCCATCCTCGGAAGGAACTCCCTCTTCATCCTCTTCACCCTCTCCGTCCACTCCGACCTGATCCCCCTCCTTCCCCTCTCCCTCAGGGCCCTCAGGATCTCCGCCAGCACGCGCTTGGCGTCCCCCACCACCGCCAGATCCGTCCTGACCAGCTTCCCGATCTCCACCGGGTCTATGTCTATGTGAACGATCTTGGCCTTCGGGGCGAAGTACCTGACGTCTCCCGTGGAGCGGTCGCTGAACCTCACTCCCACCCCTATGAGGAGGTCGCACTCCGTCACGGCCAGGTTCGCCGCCTTCCTCCCATGCATTCCCACCATTCCCAGCGAAAGGGGGTGATCCTCGGGTATGCTCCCCTTCCCCATCAGGGAGGTCACCACCGGGGCCCCCAGGAGCTCCGCCAGCTCCACCAGCTCGGGGGTGGCCCCCGACCATATCACCCCGCCGCCGGCCAGGATCAGGGGGCGCTCGGCCTCCTCTATGAGCCTCACCGCCTCCGCCACCCGGTGGGGGTCGGGCTCGTACCTGACCTTCGCCCTCACCGTCACCTCCGCCGGTATCCTCACCCGGGCCTTCGCCGTCTGCACGTCCCTGGGGAGGTCGATGTGCACGGGTCCCGGCCTCCCGCTCATGGCTATCCTGAAGGCCTTGGCAACGGCCTCCACCAGCTCCTCCACGCTTCGCACCAGGAAGTTGTGCTTGGTGATGGGAAGCATGAGGCTTAGGATGTCAGCCTCCTGAAAGGCATCGGTCCCTAGGAGATGGGTGGGGACCTGTCCGGTGATGGCTATAACGGGTGAGCTGTCCATGTAGGCGTTCAGGATTCCCGTGAGGAGGTTGCAGGCCCCCGGACCGGAGGTCGCCATGCAGACTCCCGGTCTCCCCAGCGCTCTGGCGTATCCGTCTGCGGCGTGGGCGGCGGCCTGCTCGTGCCTCACCAGGATGTGCCTGATGGAGGGCTCTTCATACAGGACATCGTAAACGGGAAGGATGGCTCCGCCTGGTATCCCGAAGATGTGTTTTACCCCTTCGCTCTTCAGGGCGGCTATAAGGGCGGCGGCACCGGTGATCTCTTCCATGGTTTCCCTCAACCGGTAAGTTCTTTCGAATCAGAGCCTTACGAACTGGGCGTGAGGTACCCCCTCCACCCTCAGAACGCGGGAGGGATCTATCAGACCCTCCCTGACGGCAACTTCCACGATGGATCCCACCAGGTTTCCTATGGTGGCCTCCCTCATGGCCTTCAGGCATTCGGAGACGCTCGCCTCCCTTCCGCGGTAGAACTCCTCGCTCACCTTCAGCCTCACCTCACCCTCTCTAAATTCTTTTCCTATCAGCTCCGCGTCGCACACTGAAACCACCACCTCTCCACCCACCCTCCTTATCCTCAGCTCCGGCATTAAATATTCCTCACCGAGGTTCTGGCCCCGCAGGCCTCGCACTTCATGAAATAAATCCTCCCCTGCTTGATGAGCCTCGTGTCCGGCCGATGACAGCTCCTGCACTTCACGAACTCCTCAATATATCTCTCTATCCTTCCTTTTATTATGGATGGGGTGAACTTTCCCTGAAACAGGGCCTGGGTGCCGTCCGAGCTCCCGGCGGCCCCCAGCTCCCTCAGGAGGTACTTCATGAGGTGCTGGGGATCCCGGTTGAGGGCGGAAGCTATCACCCGCAGGTTTTTCAGCACGGTGCGGGTACCGGCGGTCACCACCTCCGGCTCCGGCACCTTAAGCCTCTCCCTGTCCGACTCCATCTTGGGAAGGCCCTGAAGGGCCCTGTCCAGCCATTCCTCATACCGCTCCATCATCCCACCCTTTTGTACCTCCCCGTCCTCACCTCAAAGATCTCCCCCTCATCCAGCAGGGCCAGCAGCAGGTCCTCCAGTTCCTTCCTGTCTATGCCCAGCTCCCTCCTTAGTTCTTCCTCCCCCACTCCCTCCCCCCTGTCCAGCCTGTCCAGGACCTCCAGGGCCCTCCTCTTCAGCTCCTCCGGAACCTGGGGGAGCTCGAACCCCTCCACCTCCTCCACCTCAACTTCCTCAGGGGGCTTCGCGGGGAGCCTCCTGGGCCTTATTCCCTTCTCCAGGGCCTTCCTCCTGGACAGCAGGATCTCCAGCTCCCTCACCACCTCCCAGTTGGGATCCTTGACCCTGAGCAAGAGGTGCGGTACCAGGTACCTCTCCCCCAGGTACTCCTTCACCCTCCCGATCACATCCACCAGCTCCCCCACCCTCAGCTCCGCCAGCTCCTTGGCCCCCTCCCCCCAGCCCCTCAGGGCGATCACTCCCGTCCCATCGTCCAGGTAAACGGTGCAGTACTCCCCATCCTCCCTCAACCACCTCTCCACCACCGTTCCCATCACCCTGACCCTCGAGACCTTCCTCCCCCAGGGCGTGAGCAGGTAGGGAAGCCCCTCCTCCGAGACAACGTACTCACCCTGCAGCAGCTCTTCCACCTTCACCTTGTAAGCCGAGGTCACCGTAAAGTATAGGGTCGGCCTTTATTTGATACTTTTGTATGGGATCCTTTTTCCAGCTGCCTGAGCTGGGGAAGTGGGTGGGCCTGGCCGGGGGCAGGAGGAAGCCGGGACCGGTGGAGGAGGTGCTGGAGAAACTCAGGGTGGCGGACGGCAGGTGGGGGACTACCACCCAGGCCTTCGATGCCCGCAGGGTGGCGGGGAGAGTGCACCTGGCCCACGCCGCCAGGCTGGCCCTTCTTTTCCATTCCAGGGGCTCGGGCTTCGCCGATTCGCTGGCGGCGGAACTCGTTTGCTGGACGGCGGCGGACAGGCAGATAAGGAGGGCCCTGGAGCGGGTGGGACTGAGGGAGGACTCAAGGACGGTGGCCCTCGTTTCGGTGGGTGAGAGGAGGGAGAGCGTGGAGGGGGCGCTGGGGGAGATCTTCGGGACGGGGGTGGTGAGGAGGGAGGACGGGGTGATGGAACTCTCCCCCTCCAAGCGAAAGGCCCTCCTCGAAGCCTTCTCCCTCTCACCCTCGCTGGTCAGGAAGATGGGACTTGAGAGGCTGGTGCTGGAGAAGGTGGCCCTTCTCGCTCTGGAGCGATAGCCTTCCTGCACATCTCCGCAAACCTCTGGAGGGCCCGGTAGGTGCCCCTGACCACCAGCAGGTCCCCGGCCCTCAGCCTCTCCCCCAGCTTGGGCTCGAAGAGATACCTGTTCTTCCTCTCTATCGCCATCACATCCACACCCACGCTGGTTTCCAGGTTCAGCTGTCTCAGGGCCTTTCCCACCAGCGGGGAGCCCTCCTCCACCCTCATCCTCGCCACCTGTTCGTCCGCCCTGGAGAGGGCCTCCGCAAAGACGGGATGGAGCTTCTCCCCCCTGAGCACCACGTCGGCTATGCCATCCGCCGCATCCGAGATCTTCTCCAGGCACTTCACCACCTGCAGAAGGCTGTTTATGCCCCTCAGATCCTGTTCCCTCCTGCAGCTCTTCAGGGCCTCGAGCCAGAGGTGGTAGTTGAACTGATCGAACCTCTCCTCCAATCTTCGAACCTCCTCCGCCAGTTCCCTAGAGGTGAAGAGAACGGAGGAGTAGGCCAGGTCCACCATCATACTGCTGAGATCGTACATCCTGGCCAGCCACCACTCCAGTCTCGAAGGTCTCTCCGTTTTCGTCCATTCCTTCTTGGAGCCGCCCAGCTTGAAGAAGACGGAGAGCCCCGCCTTCGGTCCCCTGGCCACCAACAGGTCCCCGGCCTTCAGCTCCATGTCCGGGGAAGGGGGAATGAACCACTCTTTGCCCCTCTTCAGGGAAAGGATCCTGACCCCTATTCTGGAGGGAAGCTCCAGCTCCTCCAGCTTCTTGTGGAGCAGGGCTGAGCCCTCCCCCACCTCCAGCTGTTGGATTTTCTCCTCACAGAGGAGGAGGGCCCTTTTGAGGGAGGGATGAATGTCCATTCCCCTGAGGACCAGATCCACCATATCATCCGTCGCGTTGGAGATGGTCTCAGCCGAGCTGGCTATCTGCAACACCCCGGCGATCTTCCTGGCATCCTCCGGATTGCGGGCTGCCAGCACCGCCATCGTTCGAATCTCGTACATCAGCCCGTCCATTCTAACCTCCAGCTCCCTGACTCTCTCAGCCAGTTCCCGGTTCTCGAACAAGAGGGAGGCCTTGGCTAAATCCATCATCCAGTCGGAGGTATTTTTCATCTCCGTAAGCAGCACGCGTACGCTACGTGGTTCCTCCCTTTCTGCCATACCCCTTCTTCACCTTTTTCCTGAAACCCGGGAAATAAAGGCTTTGGGCTCAGGTCTCCAGGTTCAGTCCCAGCCTCCTGGCCTCCTCCACCGCCCTTTCGAATTCCTCGGCGGTGATGGGACGGTTTATCTCGGGATACTGGCTTGCTTTGTAACAGGGGCGGTACTGGGCCATCACGTTGACCCTCACCCTGTCCCCCAGCTTCTCCGCTATCCACCTCAGAACCGGAAAGGTGCAGCACTCCAGGTGCCCGGGCATCACCAGGTGCCTTATGAGGACCTCGGCATCGAGGAAGGCCGTCAGGTGATTTCTGGTCACCGTCTCCCAGTACCTGGGAATTCCGGAATACTTTTTGGCGCACCGGTCGTTCCCCCACTTGAAGTCGGTCAGGTAGATGTCCTGGGTTCCCTTCAGGAGCTCCGCACTTTCGGAGCTGTAGTAGAGGTTGGAGTTCCAGACCGAACTAAGGGGGGTCTCGCACTCCCTTAGGGTTTCCAGGATGAGGAGGAGGTGCGGATCGGGGTTTCCCCCCACGAAGTTCACGTTCCTGGCACCCTCCCTGGCCGCCTTGGCTATGAGGGTGGAGAGCTCCTTGGGCGAGAGTTCGGTCCCCTCCTCCGGATACTGGGAGATGTCCCAGTTCTGGCAGAAGCAGCAGCGAAAGGAACATCCGGAGAAGAAGATGGTATAGGAGGGCACGAGCTCGCTCTCCTCCCCGTAATGCATGAACTCGGAAGCCACCCTGGACCTCGTGACCCCGCAGAATCCCCTTTCCCCCTCGAGGCGGTTGACACCGCAGCGGTGCTCGCACAGCCTGCAGGAGGAGAGGAGGCGGCGGCAGAGCTCCACCTTGAGGTCCAGCAGGGAGGGGGTGGGCCTGGGCAGGTCCTCCAGCCCTATCTTTCCCCCGTCCAGGAGGGCCAGCTTTTCCCTGAACTCCTCCAGGCATTCCCGGTGCAGCTCCCAGAGCTTTTCCTCCTCCCATGAGGCCCGGAAGGGGGCGGGGATCCTCTTGCATAGGAGGAAGCGCGGGGGGAGCTCCCTCCTCATCACCCTGAAGTACCTGGGAAAGGCCCGCTTGGCCCCCTCATCCCTCAAGACGGAGAGGGCATCCGGCCTGAGGATCTTCCACACCATCCCTCCTCCCCTAAAACTTATAAAAGCCCTCAAAAAAGGAAAACTTCGGTAAGGATGATAGTGGTGGGGGGAAGGGCCTCGCAGAAGCTTTCCTGGGAGATAGCCAGGGAGCTGAACTGCCGGTTCTCCCAGCCCGAAGTTAAATCGTTTCCGGATGGGGAGCTTTACGTGAGAATACCGGACGATCTCTCAGGGGAGGAGGTGATCGTGGTCCAGTCCACCCCTCCCCCCCAGAACGAAAACCTGATGGAGCTCTTCCTCCTTCTGGAGGCCGCCTCGGAGCAGGGGCCCCGTTCCCTCAAGGCCGTGGTGCCCTATCTCGCTTACGCTCGGCAGGACAAGATCTTCAAGAAGGGTGAGGCCCTCAGCCTCAAGCTGATCTCCAGCTTCATCGAGAAGGCGGGGGCCCAGGAAGTGGTGGTGGTGGACATTCACGAGAGGGAATCCCTCTCCTACTTCTCCGTTCCCGTGAAGAACCTGACGGCGGCGCCCGCTCTCGGCAGGTACTTCAGGGGTATGAACCTCAAGGACCCCCTCTTCCTGGGTCCCGACGAGAAGGCGGCGAAGCAGGCGAGCCTGGCGGCCAGGGAGCTGGGGGCTTCCTACGATTCCTTGGAGAAGGAACGGCTCAGTCCAGAGCTGGTGGTCACCTCGGAGAAGAGACTCCAGGTCAAGGACAGGGATGCCGTGATCATCGATGACATCATAAGCACGGGTGGAACCATCGTGGAGGCGGCCAAGATTCTGAAGAAAAGTGGGGCCCGCAGGATCTTCGCAGCCTGTACCCACCCCGTGCTCTCGGCCAACGCCCTGGAGAGGATGAGGGCGGCGGGCGTGGAGGCGGTGGTGGGCACCAACACCATCGAGAACTCCCACAGCCTGGTGTCGGTGGCACCCATCATAGCGGAGGGGCTGAGGCAGAGCTCTCTGGAGGTTTATTAGTTCCCTCCCCCAGGGGTGAAGGGTGAGGCTGGTTTTCCTTCTCTCCGGTGAGCACCGGGAGCTACCTAGCGCCGAGGTCATGGCCGCCCTTCAGGCGGAGGGGGTTGCGGCCAGGGTGCTGGAAAGGTGGGACCAGGTTCTGGTGGTGGAGGCGGAAAACCCCGATCCCTTCGTCCTGGCCTCCAGACTGGGGATGTCGCACGAAGTCTGGATGCACCTATGCACCGCGCCCGCAGGGGAGCTGCTGGAAGCGGTCTCAAGCACGGATGTGGTGGACCTCCTCCCCCACGGCAAGAGCCTGGCGGTGAGGGTGCGGAGGGTGAAGGGGGCCTCCCCCCAGCTCAGGAGCGAGGGCCTCGCCAGGCAGTTGGCTGAGCTGATAGGGAGGGAGGTGAAGTTCAAGGTGGACCTGAAGAGACCCGAGAAGGAGGTGGGGGTGGTACTCACGGAGGGGGTGGGGGTGGTGGGGATAAAGCTGGCAAATACGGCCAGGGGGGAGATGTGGAGAAGGAGACCGAAACACAGGAAGGCCTTCCATCCCAGCACCCTATCCCCTTCCCTGGCCAGGTGCCTGGTCAACCTGGCCAGGGCACCCAGGCATGGCACCCTGCTGGACCCTTTCTGCGGGGTGGGGGGGATCCTGATAGAGGCCGGCCTCATGGGAATGAGGGTGATAGGAGTGGATCTGAATCCCGAAATGGTGGAGAAGGCCAGGCTTAACCTGGAGAGCTACGGGATAAAGGAGTTCAGGGTGGAGGTGGGAGATGCCTGCCAGTGGAGGGGGGAGAAGGTGGAGGCGGTGGCCACGGATCCCCCTTACGGAAGGCAGGCGAGCACGGGGGGGAAGAAACTGGAGGAGCTCTATCCGATGGCCCTCCAGGCCATGGCGGACGTGCTGAAGAGGGGCAGGTACCTCTGCCTCACCTCTCCCTCCCATCTGGAGCTGGGGGAGATGGCCCTGAAAGCGGGCCTGAAGGAAAAGGAAAGGTATGAGCAGAGGGTGCACCGGAGCCTCACCAGGAGAATCTACGTCTTCAGGAGGTGAAGGGTGAACCTGACCCTGATCTTCCTGGGAACGGGGGGGAGTCTCCCCTCCTCCCGGGCCCTTCCCAGTCTTGCCCTCAAGAGAGGGGGAGAGCTCCTCCTCTTCGACTGCGGGGAGGGAACGCAGGCGCAGATGCTCAAGGCGGGCCTAAGCCCCCTGAAGGTGGGCTCGATCTTCATCTCCCACCTCCACGGGGACCACTTCCTGGGCCTCGCCGGTTTGGTCCAGACCATGTCCCTGCTGGGAAGGGAGGAGCCATTGACCATCTACGTCCCCAGCGGGGAGGGGGAGAGGGTGGAAACTCTCCTCAGGCTCCCCCGCTACACCCCCACCTTTGAGCTGGAGGTGAGGGAGCTGGCGGGAGGGGAGGAGGTGAGGAGGGAAGGTTACCGGATCCTCACCTCTTCCACCGTACACGGGGTGGAGGGCCTGGCCTTTTCCCTGGAGGAGTTCCCCAGACCGGGAAGGCTGGATCCCAAGAGGGCCGTGGAGCTGGGCCTGAGCCCAGGACCGGTCTTTTCCCAGCTAAAGGCTGGGAAGCCCGTCCACCTTCCGGGCGGGAGGGAGATAAGGCCCGAGGAGGTGGTGGGCCCTCCCCTGCCCGGCAGAAAGGTGGTCTACGCCGTCGACACCAGGCCCTGCGAGGAGGTGGTGGCCCTGGCCAGGGGTGCGGATGTGCTGGTGCACGACGCCATGTTCGAGGAGGAGCAGGGAGAAAAAGCGAAGGAAAGGGGGCACTCCACCTCGGCCGAGGCGGCCTGGGTGGCCAGGGAGGCGGGGGTCAAGCTGCTCGTCCTCACCCACATAAGCCCCCGGTACAGGGAGAGCTCTCGCCTTTTGGAGCAGGCGAGAAGGATTTTCCCCAACACGGTGGTGGCGGAGGACCTCATGGTGCTGGAGGTCCCGCTGGCGGGCGGTTGAGGTGTCCCCAGGAAAGGGTCCCTCCCTCAAACTTCTCCTCTGGTTCCTCCCGGTGGTCGACCTCTTCACCCTTCCCCGCATCCTCGGGTACTACGCCGCGAGGGGCATCCGCGTTCCCAGACCCCATGCCTTACTGGCCATGGTCGAGCGGTGGGCGGGTTACCTCCCGTTGGGCCTCCTGCTGGGACGCTGGCTCGGCCCCCTCCCCTCCCTCCTTCTTTTCCTGGCCGGGATGGGCCTGGGAGGACCGCTGGAGCTCCTCCTCATGCGGAGGGGGAGGACCCCCTGGGGCTTCCTGAGGGGAAAGGAGGGGACCCTGTTGCTGAGGGTCTTCCTGCTGGAGGGCTACAATGCACTGGGTTACTTCTCGCTGGGCCTCCTCCTCTCCCTGCTATAACCCCCTGAGCTCCTCCAGCGAGACCTCCCTCTGCTCCTTGCTGGTGGTGCTCGGTGCCAGGTAGTCCACCACCAGCCCGGGATCCGAGGCCTCTATGACCACCTTGATGGGGCCCAGTGGGGTCTCCCCCTCCGTGAAGCTGACCCTCCCCACGAAGGCCGACTGCTTGTTGAGCCAGAACTCCAGCCTGCCCTCTCCCCTACCCCTCAGGAGGACGGCCCTGGAGGCATCCCTTATGGCCTGCAGGCGCAGGAGCTCCTTGAGGTGGGAGAGGACGGAGGGATCCTCCGAACCACCAACCACCTCCCCTTCCCTCCTCTCCAGGGGGAGGGAGGGGAAGAGGTTCTTGAGGGCCCTTTCCACCTTGGAGGGATCCTCGCTCGGCTTGACCTCAGCCCTGACCAGGATCCTCATGGGCCAGAAGCCCCCTGAAAAGCTCCAGGGCTTTTTCCCGCAGCTCCTCCAAGCTCCCCTCGTTCAGAAGGAGGTGGTCGGCGAGGGAGAGGACCTCCCCCACCCCCCACCTCAGCTCCCTCCTGTCCTTTTCCAGGAAGCTCTCATAGCTCCTAGCATCATCCTCCCTTCCCCTGGAGAGCACCCTGGAGTACCTCAGCCTGGGATTGGCCCAGACCGCCACCACCACCAACCCCTCCCCGAAGGCCTTCCTGAACTCCTCCACCTCCTCGGGGGATCTGAGACCGTCCACCACCACCACCCCCCTCTCCCCGAGCTTCTCCCTTATGAGGGGAAGGTTGAGCTTGGCCACCGCCCCCCTACCCATCCTCTCCCTGAGCAGGTCTGCCACCCTCCCCACGTTCTCCTCGTTCACCTGCAGTCCCCTCCTCCTGGTCTCCTCGATCACCGCCTCCCCCATCCGGATGCAGGGGATTCCCAGGGAAAGGGCCACGCGGGCCACCTCCGTCTTGCCCGCCCCCTGGAGACCCACCAGCCCCACCACCCTCAAGGACTCCCCCCTTCTATGGAGTCCCCCGATCGGTCTCCTCCTGGGAGAGGGGGAGGATGGTGATCTCGTCCTTGTGCTTGAGCCTGGTGTGGATCCCCGGCAGGGGTCTCACGGGGCGGTTGTTGAGCAAAACCTGACAGCTGCTACTCAGCTCCCCCGTCGTGGGGTCCAGAACGCTCTCCACCACCGAGGGGTGCCTCCTGCCCAGTTTCATGAGGAGGGAGTCCAGGGTTTCCTCCTCGTCTATCGGTATCCTTATGTTTCCAGTTCCGGCTCTCTTGCTGAGCTCCCCCTGTAGGTTAACCACCACATACATCCTGTCGCCTGGGGTTTTGGGGCGCTTCTTCGTCCAGACACCCTCGGATTTTTAATTAAAAACGGTCTCTCCCGTTAAAAAACTTCCTTCTCAGCCCCAAAGCCTATATGCTGGGGAGTGGAAAAGGGGGGGTCACATGAAGGTGGTGCTGGGGTTCAGCGGGGGGCTGGATACCTGCGCCTGCCTGAAGCTGCTGCAGGAGAGGTACGGGGCCGAGGTGATCACCGTTACGGTGGATGTGGGTCAGAGGAGGGAGCTCTTCCAGCAGGCGGAGGAGAGGGCCAGGAAGCTGGGGGCGGTAAAGCACGTTTACGTCGACGCGAGGGAAGAATTCGTGAAGGACTATGTGTTCAGGAGCATAAAGGCCAACGGGTGCTATGAGGGATATCCCCTCTCCATCTCCCTCGCCCGCTATCCCACCGCTCTGTGGATGATCAGGGTGGCCCTGCAGGAGGGGGCGGAAGCGGTGGCCCACGGCTGTACGGGGAAGGGGAACGACCAGTTCAGGTTCGACCTCACCCTTTCCTCGCAGGCACCGGGTCTGCGCATTCTGGCCCCCATCAGGGAGCTCAACCTCACCAGGGACGAGGAGGTGAGGTACCTGGAAAAGTACGGCATGTCTTTCCCCTCCGTTCCCTTCACCGTGGACGAGAACCTCTGGGGAAGGTCCATAGAAGGAGGGGAGCTGGAGGATCCCATGCAGTCCCCTCCGGAGGAGGCCTTTCAGCTCACACGACACCCCTCCAGGGCCCCCCGCGAGCCCACCCTCCTCTCGCTGGGCTTTGAAAAAGGGGTACCCGTTTCCCTCAACGGCAAGCGCATGGACGGGGTCGGGTTGATAGGGGAACTCAACCGGCTGGCCGGCGAGTACGGGGTGGGCAGGATAGACATGATGGAGGACAGGATCCTGGGCCTGAAGGCCAGGGAGGTGTACGAGGCCCCCGCCGCCACGGTAATCCTCCAAGCCCATGCCGCGCTGGAGGCCCTGGTGCTCACCGGTGAGGAGCTGGCCGTCAAGCGGGCCATAGACCAGAAGTGGAGCGAGATGGTCTACCGGGGGAGATGGTTTGATCCCCTCCGGGAGGACCTGGAAGCCTTCATCGATGCCACCCAGGAGAGGGTCACGGGAGAGGTGAAGGTGGAGCTCGCTCCCGGCAGGGCACAGGTGGTGGGGAGATCCTCCCCCCACTCCCTCTACCGCCGGGACATCATTTCCTTCCACCTCCCGGGCTTCGACCAGCGGATGGCGGCCTCGGTAACCAAGTTCTACGGCCTCGACGGCAGGTTGCGGGGTTGGGGAAGATGATAAGGGTCTCGCTGGTGGGGGCAGCCGGCTACACGGGAGGGGAGCTTCTCAGGCTCCTCCTCAGGCATCCGGAGGTGCAGCTGGTGGGGGTTTACGGGGAGGAGCACGCGGGGGCCCCCCTGCGGAGCCTGCACCCCCACCTCTCCAACCTGGTGGGCGAGCGAAGGGTGGAAAGGCCAGAGTACGACAGGGTGGGCTCGGAAGCCGAGCTGGTCTTCCTGGCCACCCCCAGCGGGGTGGCCATGAGGGTGGTACCCAAGCTGCTCGCCAAGGGGGCCAAGGTGGTGGATCTGAGCGCCGACTACCGCTTCGAGGACGTCAGGGTCTACGAGAGGTATTACGGGAAGCACGAGAGCCCGGAGGTGAAGGGGGTGTACGGGCTACCCGAGCTTTACAGGGAAAGAATAAGGGAGGCCGACCTCATCGCCAATCCAGGCTGCTATCCCACGGCGGCCATCCTCTCCCTCGCCCCCCTTTTCGCGGAGAGGCTGGCGGACCCGGCGAGGGTGGTGGTGGATGCCATAAGCGGGACCTCAGGGGCGGGGAGGGGACTGAGGGAGGACCTGCACCATCCCATATGCGGGGAGAACCTCAGCGCTTACTCCGCAACCCGCCACCGGCACCTGCCCGAGATTAAGAAGGAACTGGAGAGGCTGGCGGGGGAGGAGGTGGGCCTGAGCTTCACCCCCCACCTGGCGCCCGTGGTTAGGGGCATCCTCTCCACCTCCCATGTCCTCCTGAGGAGAAGGAGCTCGAAGGAGGAACTGCTGGACCTTTACCGGAGGTTCTACGAGGGGGAGCCCTTCGTGAGGGTGAGGGAGGAACTTCCGGAGCTCAAGTACGTGGTGGGCTCAAACTACTGCGACATAGGGCTGGAGGTGGCCGAGGACGGGAGGTGGGTGGTGGTGGTTTCGGCCATCGACAACCTGCTCAAGGGGGGGTCGGGTCAGGCCGTGCAGAACATGAACATAAGGTTCGGACTCAGGGAAACGGAGGGTCTGGAAGTCCTTCCCATGAGGCCGTGAGGGTATGGAAGTCAAAAGGCTGAAAGGGGGCGTGACGGAGGCGGAGGGCTTCCTGGCCGCGGGGGTGAGGGCGGGAATCCGCCCCCGGGGCCTGGACCTCGCCCTCCTGTGCTGTGAGGATGGGGCTGTTCCTTCGGCGGGGGCCTTCACCACCAGCCTGACCAGGGCAGCCCCGGTCATCCTCACCGCCAAGCACCTCCGCAGGGAGCGCAGGCTCGGGGCCATCGTGGCCAACTCGGGCTGCGCCAATTCCTTCACGGCCGAGAGGGGGATGGAGGATGCGAGAAGGATGGCGGAGCTCACGGCCGAGCTCCTAGGCCTGAAGGTCCACCAGGTGGGGGTGGCCTCCACGGGGATGATAGGAAAGTACCTTCCCATGGAAAAGGTGGAGAGGGGGATCAGGGAGGCCGTGACCAAACTCTCCTCCTCCCGCAGGGCCTCCCGGGAGGCGGCCAGGGCCATCCTCACCACCGACCGGTCCCCCAAGGAGGTGGCGGTCAGCGTCGAGACGGAGGATGGGACCGCCGTGACCATAGCGGGGATGGCCAAGGGAGCCGGCATGATCCGTCCCAGGCTGAAAACTGCCACCATGCTGGTCTTCCTGACCACGGATGCCAGGGCGGATCCCCTCTTCCTGCGCTCCTGCCTCCAGGAGTCCCTGGACCGAAGCCTGAACATGATAACCGTGGACAACGACACCAGCACCAACGATATGGTCCTCATGATGGCCAGCGGGAGGGCGGGAAACAGGGAGCTGAGGCAGAGGGATGAGGGGTTCCAGCGGGGGCTGGACTTCGTCCTTACCGAGCTGGCCAAGATGATCGTCAGGGGGGCGGAGGGGGCCACCAGGATGATGGAGATCAGGGTGAAAAACGCCAGGAGAGGGGAGGCCAGGAAAGCCGCCCTGACCGTGGCCGGCTCCAATCTCCTCAAGGCCGCCCTCTTCGGAGGGGACCCCAACTGGGGCAGGATAGTGGCCGCCCTAGGGTACTCGGGCGCCAGGTTCGACCCGAGGAAGCTAACGCTGAAGGTGAAAAGCAGGAGAGGGGAGGTGGTGCTGGTGGAAAAGGGAAGACCCGTGGGAGGGCCGGAGCTGCCGGAGGCCGTGGAGGTGATGAGGGAGAAGGAGGTGGTTTTTGAGATAGACCTGGGAGAGGAAGGGGGGGAGGAGGCCACGGCCTGGGGATGCGATCTCTCCTACGATTACGTGAAGATCAACTCCAGGTACCGGAGCTAGCCGGTAGGATTTAAAAAAGGAAAAGAAAGAGGAAAGCGGGTGTGCCGTTGCAGGAGCCGGCAAGCGTTTTGCTGGAGGCCCTTCCCTACATCAGAAGCTTTCACGGACAGACCATGGTGATAAAGCTGGGAGGGGAGGTGATAGAGAAGAAGAGGACCCTGGACTCCCTCCTTCAGGACATAGTCCTCCTGCACTACGTGGGGATGAAGCCCGTGGTGGTCCATGGGGGAGGACCCGAGATAACCAGGGAGATGAAAAGGCTGGGGAAGGAACCGGAGTTCGTGGCGGGGCTGAGGGTCACGGACAAGGAGACCATAGAGATCCTGCACAAGTATCTGGTGGGAAAGCTGAACACGGAGATCGTGCTGGGAATAAACAGGCACGGGGGAAAGGGGGTGGGGATCTCGGGGATGGATGGCAAGATGATCCTGGCCAGGAAGATCAGGGAGGTCACCACCCCGGAGGGGGAAAGGGTGCAGGTGGATCTGGGCTTCGTGGGGGAGATAGAGAGGATAGATCCCCACATGGTGAGCTTCCTGCTGGCCAACGGCTACATCCCCGTCCTCTCCCCCCTGGGCGTGGATGAGGAGGGGAGGAGCCTGAACCTGAACGCGGATACGGTGGCGGCGGAGCTGGCCATCGTGATGGGTGCGAAGAAGCTCATCCTCCTCACCAACGTGAAGGGTGTTCTAAGGGATCCCAAGGACGAGAGCACCCTCATCTCCCGGCTGACGGTGGAGGAGGCCAAGGCCCTGCTTGCCTCGGGGGTGGTGACGGGGGGAATGATTCCCAAGCTCAAGGCCTGTATCAGGGCGGTGGAGGGGGGGGTGGAGAGGGCCCACATCCTCCAGGGGACGATGCCCCATGCCCTGCTCCTGGAGCTCCTGACGGACAAGGGAGCCGGAACGATGATAGAAAAGGGAAGCTAGATGAGAAGGTTCTTTGAGCTGGATCGAAGGTACCTGGCCCAGACCTACAAGCGAATGCCGGTGGTTTTCGAAAGGGGAAGGGGCATTTTCCTCTGGGACCTGAACGGCAAAAGGTACCTCGACTTCGTCTCAGGAGTTTCCGTGAGCCTGCTTGGCCACGCCGACCCCGAGCTATGCCTTGCGCTATGCCGGCAGGCAAGGAGGCTCATCCACATGACCAACCTGGTTTACATAAGGGAGCAGGCGGAGCTGGGGAGGGAGCTGGCCAGGATAGCCCCGGGGAGGATTGACAAGTTTTTCTTCTGCAACTCCGGGGCGGAGAGTGTGGAAACGGCGCTGAAGCTGTCGGTGAAGCACACGGGCAGGAGAAAGATCGTGGTGATGGAGAATTCCTTCCACGGGAGGACGCTCGGGGCCCTCTCCGCCACCTGGAAGCCCTCGTACCGGCAGCCCTTCGAACCCCTCCTACTCCCCAACTTTCAGTTCATACCCTTCAACGACCTCTCCGCGGCCGAGCGAGCGGTGGATGAGGAGACGGCCGCGGTGCTGGTGGAGCCCATCCAGGGGGAGGGGGGGGTGAGGGTGGCCTCCCCTGAGTTCCTGCCAGGTCTGAGGAAGCTGTGCGACGAGAGGGGGGCCCTCCTCATCCTGGATGAGGTGCAGACCGGGATGGGCAGAACGGGTAGGTGGTTCGCCTGCGAGCACTGGAGGGTGGAGCCCGACATCCTAACGCTGGCCAAGGGGCTGGGCGGGGGGGTTCCCATAGGATGCACGGGGGCCAGGAGCGAGGTAATGGCCAGCTTTTCCCCCGGGGATCACGGGAGCACCTTCGGGGGGAATCCCCTGGCCTGCACGGCCGCCCTAACCGTAATAAGGATACTGAAGAGGAGGAAACTGGTCAGGAGGGCGGACAGAATGGGGAGATACTTCCTGAGGGGCCTGCAGGAGCTGGAGGAGGACCATCCCTCGGTGCGGGAGGTCAGGGGGAAGGGACTGATGCTGGGGATGGAGCTGGATAAGGAGGAAAGGGCGGAGGAGGTGGTCATGGGGGCTCTGAAAAAGGGTTTCCTCCTGAACGTCACGGCTGGCAGGGTCCTGAGGTTCCTCCCTCCGCTGGTGGTGGAGCGCTCCCACATCGATGCCCTCCTCTCCCTCCTCGACGAGCTGCTCAGGGGGTCGGGGGGATGAAGAGGGACCTGCTGGGCATGGAGGACCTGAGCAGGGAGGAGGTGGAGGAGCTCCTCAGGCTGGCCTCGGTTTACAAGGAGCGGAGGGGTAGGCACGATCAGGACCTGCGGGGGAAAAGCGTGGCCCTGCTTTTCGAGAGGCCCTCCACCCGAACCAGGGTGTCCTTCGAGGTGGCCATTTACGAAATGGGGGGCAATCCCCTTTTCCTGAGCTCCCAGGAGCTCCAGCTGAGCAGGGGGGAGACGATAGCCGACACCGCCAGAACCCTCAGCCGCTACGTTCACGGCATCGTGGCCAGGGTCTCCTCCCACTCCCACCTGGTGGAGCTGGCCAAGCACAGCACGGTTCCCGTGATCAACGCCCTGAGCCCCCTCCAGCATCCCTGCCAGGCCCTGGCCGATCTGCTCACCATGCTGGAGCACAAAGGGAGGCTGGAGGGGCTAAAGGTGGCCTGGGTGGGGGACGGGAACAACGTCTGCACCTCCCTCATGCTGGGGTGCTCCACCATGGGATGCCACTTCTCCGCCGCCATACCCCAGGGATATGAGCCTCCCCAGGAGTTGGTGGAGGAGGCGCACCGCAGGGCCGAGAGGAGCGGGGGAAGCGTCAGGATCCTCCACCGCCCTGCGGAGGCCGTTTCGGGGGCGGACGTGGTGTACACCGACGTCTTCATCTCCATGGGGAAAGAACATGAAAGGGAGAGGAGGGAGAGGGACTTCCGGGGCTTCCAGGTCAACTCGGAGCTCCTCTCCCTGGCCGATCCGCGGGTGATCTTCATGCACTGCCTCCCCGCCCACCGGGGTGAGGAGGTCACCGACGAGGTCCTGGACGGACCACACTCGGTGGTCTTCGACCAGGCTGAAAACAGGCTCCACGTTCAGAAGGCCGTCCTCTTCAAGTTCCTGCAGGGGTCAGGGCTCCCCGGAGCATCCTGACCAGGGCTCCGGGTCCCAGGCCGGAGAGGAGGAGGGGAAGGTTCAGGAGAAGGGGGCCCAGCAGGGTGGAGTGCCGATCGAAGTCGGCCGCACGCAGGATCTCCTCCTTCACCTCCCGTAGGATCCTGACCAGGAGGTCCAGCTCCCGATCCGACAGGGGGATCAGAAGCCTCCTGAGCATCCTCCCTATCCTGAGCTCCCTTCCAAAGCATCTTTCCACCTCCCTGGGGTAGAGTTTCAGCTGTTCCTTCCCCCTCTCCAGCGAGAGGGAAAGGGCGCGGGAGGCCAGGAGGGAACAGGAAAGTCCCAGGTAGAGCCCCCCTCCGGTCAGGGGCTTCACCTGACAGGCCGCGTCCCCCACCAGCAGGATGGATCCCCTGAGGATGGTGCGGGGGGGATCGTAGGGGATGAGGCCGAAGGAGGTTTTCCCCGGCTTCCCCCTGAGGCGGGGGGAGAGGAGCCGGAGGAGGGAACGGAGGACCTCACCAGGATCCCCGCGCAGGGTTCCCACCCCTACCCTCACCCTCTCCCCCGCCGGAACCAGCCAGCCGAAGAGCCCCACGGTGCGGCTGCTCAGGTAGACCTCGGCGGTGTCGGGTTCGGCCTCCCCCCTCACCTCCACCTGCGCACACCTCAGGTACCTCCTCCTCCCCACCATTCCACTTCTCCTGGCCACGAGGGAAGCGGCCCCATCCGCCCCCACCAGCACCTTCCCCTCCACCTCCTCCCCCCCCTGAAGCCTCACGGTTCCCCCCCTTACGTCCAGGCACCTCGTCCCCAGCCGCAGCTCCGCCCCCGCCTCCTGCGCCCTCTCCGCCAGGTGGCGATCGAAGGCCTCCCTGTCCAGCACCAGCGCCTCCACCCTTCCCCTGTCCAGCTCCAGCACCTCACCGGAGGGGGAGCGGATCAGGCCCCTCCTCAGCCCGCTCAGGGCGAACCTCTCCACCCTCAACCCCAGCCTCCTCATTCCCTCCCTCCCCACCACCCCCGTGCAGCGCACCGGCCTACCCACGGCCCCGTGCTCCTCCAGGATCAGGACATCAAAACCCTCCCTCGCCACCTTCTCGGCCAGAAAGCAGCCGGAGGGTCCTCCTCCCACCACCAGCACTTCCCTCTCCAACTTCTCTCAAGCCTTAAGAGGGAGGGGGATAAAGGATGAAGATGAAGGCTGTTTTTTACGCCCTGGCGGGCGCGCTCCTTCTCCTCCTTCCCGGTTTCCTCCTGAGCCTGGTGGCCTACCCTGAGAAGGACCGGTTGAGCCTCCCCCTGAGGATGGCCGTCAGCCTGGGACTGGGGGTCCTCCTCAACGTCTACCTGGGCATCTTGCTGGGAAGGCTGGGCCTCCTGCGGACCTCCCCCTTTCTCCTCTCCAACCTCCTCCTCTGCGCCGGGCTGGCCGTCGCGGCCTTCGCCAGGGGGGCCTATCCCTTTCACCAGCTCCGGAGGGTGAGGGGTCAGGAGGGAAAATGAATGGGCATCCCGGAGAGCTACCGCAGCCACTACATCTACCAGATCCTGCAGGGGTGGAGGTTCTCCAGGTTCCTGAGGGAGAGGTACCAGCTGACCATGGAGGATTATGAGAAGCTTGAGGAGTCCAAGAGGAAGGAAATCTGGGAGGAGTTCCTGAGGTACTGCGGAAGGAACTGAACATGAGAAGGGTCCTGCTGGACATGGATCCGGGGATAGACGATGCCCTGGCCCTTCTCCTGGCCCTGCGCTCCCCGGAGCTGGAGGTGGAGGCCATCACGACGGTCGCCGGAAACGTGGAGGTGGAGAAGACCACGCGGAACGCCCTTAGGCTCCTGGAGGCCCTGGCCCTGCGCTCCCCGCCTGTGGCCGGGGGATGCTCAGGGCCCCTGATTCGTCCCCTTCTTACGGCCAAGCACGTTCACGGAGAGGATGGGCTGGGGGGAGTGGCCCTCCCCGAACCCAGTCTGTCCCCCCTGCCCAGGCACGCGGTGCAGGTGATGGCGGAGGTCGTGGGGAGGGGGGCCAGCGTGGTCTGCACGGGTCCCCTCACCAACCTGGCCCTCGCCCTCCTCCTCCACCCGCGGGAGCTGAGAGGGGCAAGGGAGGTGGTGGTGATGGGAGGGGCTTACGGCCTCTCCCCCTTCGGCCACGGGAATGTCACGCCGGTGGCGGAGTACAACGTGTACGTGGATCCGGAGGCGGCCGAGCTGGTCTTCGGCTCCGGCCTCCCCCTGCTGGCGGTCGGCCTGGACGTCACCATGGACCCCTCGGCCATGCTCTCGCGCCGGGAATACGTTAAGCTGAAGAGGGCCGGGACCAGGGAAGCTGAGCTGGCGGCCAGGCTCCTCCGTCCCCTGCTGGAGAGGTTCGACAGGGTGGCCCTCCACGATCCCATGGCGGTCGCCGCCCTCCTGGATCCATCCCTCTTCCGGGTGGGGAGGTACGAGGTGAGGGTGGAAACCAGGGGGGAGCTCACGAGGGGACAGACGGTGGTGGATAGGAGGGGATTCTCCCTTCCGGGGGAGGAATGGAGGGGTCACAGGATAAAGATCTGCGAGGAGGTGGACGGAGAGGGTTTCCGCCAGCTCTTCCTGGAGAGGTTGATGGGTTGATCCCCCGGCTGGTGGTGGTGGGAAGCCTGCACGTGGATCTGGTGCTTAGGGTGAGCAGGCTTCCCAAGGCGGGGGAAACCGTGCTGGGGGAGGAACTGAGGGTGGGAATGGGCGGGAAGGGGGCCAACCAGGCGGTGGCGGCGGCCAGGCTGGGGGCCAGGGTCTGGATGGTGGGAAAGGTGGGAAGGGATGAGGAGGGGAGGAGGATGGTGGAGGAGCTGCGCAGGGAGGGGGTGGACGTCTCTCACGTGAGGGAGGACCGGAGACCCTCGGGAAGGGCCCTCATCCTGGTGGAGAGAGGGGGGGAGAACATGATAGGAGTTTACCCCGGCGCGGATCTGGGGTGCGGGAGGAGGGAGGTGGAGGAGGCCGGGGATCTCATCAGGGGGGCGGATCTCCTCCTCACCCAGTTGGAGATACCGCTCCCGGCCGTGAGGAGGGCGTTGGAGCTGGCGGGGGGAAGGAGCCTCCTCAACCTGGCCCCCTACCGCCCCTTGCCCGAGGAGGTTTGGAAAAGGGCGGGAGTGGTGGTGGCCAACAGGGTGGAGGCGGGGCAGGCGGTGGGAGGGGGGAGGGTGGAGGAGGTGGCCAGGAGGCTCCTGGAGAAGGGGCCGAAGGGAGTGGTGATAACCCTGGGGGAGAGGGGCGCCTACTTCCTGACGGAGGAGGAGGGGGGAAGGGTTCCGGGGGTAAGGGTGAGGGTCAGGGATAGCACGGGGGCGGGGGATGCGTTCTGCGGGGCCCTGGCCGTGGCGCTGGCTTCGGGCAGGCCCTTGGAGGAAGCCGTGTGGTGGGCCAACTGCGCCGGGGCCCTGGCCACCACCAGGATGGGCGCCCGGGAAGCCCTCCCCTTCCGCGAGGAGGTGGAACGCCTCTTCCGGAGGGCGAAGAATTTAAGGGTGAGAGAAAGAAGAAGGGTTGGGCCCGTAGCTTAGCATGGTTAGAGCGCTCGGCTGATAACCGGGAGGTCCTGGGTTCAAATCCCAGCGGGCCCATCAGTCCCCTTTTGAAACCCCAGCGCCCGGAGCTACGGATGCTGGAGGGAAAAGAGGGGAGGGAGGAACCATCGCAGAGCTAGCCCAGAGGAAAAACCCTGAGATCCTCGTAGATGGGGCCCTCGGATGTAAGCGTGCTCTTCTTCAGGTGGACCTCCCTCACCTCCACCCTTCCGAACTCCTCCTTCCTTCCCCTTTCCACCGCCCGCAGAAGGGTTTCCCTGCTCTCCACCTTCTTCACCCTGGCCAGCGTGAGGTGGGGGACGAACTCTGTGTCCCTGGGAAAACCCAGCTTGGCCAGCTCCCTGTCCAGACTCCTCTGCAGGGAGGAGAGGGCCTCCCACCCCTCCCCCACCCCGGCCCAGATCACCCTCACGTACTGCGGGCTGGGAAAGACCCCCGTCCCCTTCACCTCCATGACGAAGGGGGAAAACCCTCTCACCCCCCTCCTCAGGGCTTCCTCCACCTCCCCCAGCCTTCCCTCCTCCACCTCCCCCAGGAACTTCAGGGTGAGGTGAAGGTTCTCGGGCTCCACCAGCTTCAGGGTGGCCCCCGCCTGCAGGAGCTGGTGCTGGAACCTCACCAGCCTGTCCCGCATCTCCTCGCTTATCTCCACGGCTACGAAGGACCTCATCCCCTCAGTAGAAAATTCTGGGTGCGGTTTCCTTTTTGAGCTCGCTCTTGGTGCGGGTGAGGAAGGAGCGGTAGATCTCCTCGGCTTCCGGGGTGAGGGAGGGCTTGACCTTCTTCATGGCCTCCCGGAAGTGCCTCACGGTCACCTCCTTAGCCTGAAGGTTCTCCCTTAGGGCCAGCATGGCGGCTTCCCTGCAGAGGGCGGCCAGATCGGAGCCCGAGTAGTGCTCGGTCTCCTTGGCCAGCTGCTCCAGGTCCACATCCTTGGCCAGGGGCATCTTTCGGGTGTGGATCTTCAGGATCTCCAGCCTGGCCTTCTCGTCCGGAGGAGGCACGTACACCAGCCTGTCGAACCTTCCCGGACGAAGAAGGGCGGGATCGATGAGGTCGGGGCGGTTGGTAGCCCCTATCACCACCACGTTCTCCAGCTTCTCCAGCCCGTCCAGCTCCGTGAGGAGCTGGCTTATCACGCGCTCCGTCACGTGGGCATCCCCGAAGCCCGACCCCCTCCTGGGCACCAGGGCATCCAGCTCGTCAAAAAAGATGATGGCGGGGGCGGCTGTCTTGGCCCTTCGGAAGACTTCCCTGACCCCACGCTCGGAGTTGTGCACCAGCACGTTGCCGAAGCCCGCGAGGAACCTCTCCGTGGGGTTTATGCTTATGTCGTACACGAAGGGATGGCTGTATGGCTCCCGCCTCTTGGAAACAACGAGATCCCAGTAAACATCCCCATCGAAATGTCTCTCGGGGGCCTTCAGCTTTCTGTGCAGTTTCATGTCAGAAAGGTATTTGCGAATCTTCTGCGTCTTTTTCGGATCCATGAAGCCGATCTCCTCGACAAAGGTGCGCAGGAAGCCCGACCACAGGAACCTGATGCGGTAGCTGATTGCCCCGGTTCGCTCTTTCTTTGGATGGCAGTGCGCAACGATGCCGAAGTACTGGAGAAGAAGCAGGAGGTCGTTAGCCAATCGTCTGCTCGTTGAGGAGACCTCCACATACTTTCCGCTGAAGTAGCCGTTCCCGCTGATGTAACCCCTCAAAAAGGCCGCTACCACGGGCTTCCTTGCCGAAAGGATGGCCGCGGGCACGCTCTTGTGCCTGGCCCCTCCTTTGAGCCCGAGAACGTGCTCCATGAAAGCCCTGAGCGGCGGAGAGGAGATTATGACGTCCCTCCCCCTCGAATTCGGTTTTCTGTAGATCTGGACCTTGCCGAAGAGCTTCCTGCAGAGTCTCGCTATCCTCCCAGCCTCTTTGTCAGACGTGCTCACCCTTACTCCGTATTTCATGTAGGAACCCTCCGCCACCCACAGTCCTAGGAAAAGGGCAAGATCCTCATCCAGTGGCAACACCCCTGGCAGTTTGTGTTTCCTGTATCTGGAGGTGATCTCCAGCGTACGGGGATCGTACTGGAGGTCAGCGGCCTTCATGAGCGAGACGAAGGCGTCGAGCTGCATGGCTGCCCTCTTGGTGTACGCGTGGAGGTTCTTCTTGGCTTTTCCCAGGATTTGGGCCACCTTCTCCGCACCGAGTTTCTCCACGGCTTTTGCCACAAGGGATTGACCGTTGCTTACGTACAGCTTCAGACCCTTTCCATAGAATCCCTCTATCAGGTTAAACTCCTTCACGGACTCAACCGGTTTTATGAACCTTGCCACGGCTATCCTAGACTGATAGGGAACGACCCTATCGGCAGTCACCTCCTCAAAGCCTCCGTTTCTCTTGACGAACACGCTGTGTCCACCCGTTACTCGCACCTCTCTCCCAGTTTCGGTTACGAGCACATCTATGTAGGGGGGAGCAGGATGCCTGATGAAATCCACTATTTTCGAATACTTCATTTGGTAGTCATCCGTGACGGTGGGCGCGTAGAGGTCTCCGTCGTTCTCCTTCTCCACCAGCTCCCCGATCTTCTTCCTCTCCAGCACACCATTCCTCAGAACCAGCACTTCCTCGTCGTAAGGCAATGATTCTCCCACCCATTTGGACAGGAGCTCGGGCCCCTTGACGGAGATGAAGTTGGCCTCGCTCTCCGTGGCCACCGCCCTGGCCAGAAGGGTCTTGCCCGTTCCAGGCGGGCCGAAGAGAAGGATGCCCTTGGGGGGCTCTATGCCCATGCGCTTGAAGGCGTCGGGATACTTCAGGGGCCACTCCACGGCCTCCCTCAGCTCCATCTTGGCCTCTTCCAGCCCTCCTATGTCCGACCAGTGCACATCGGGTATCTCCAGCATCACCTCTCTCATGGCGGAGGGCTCCACCACCTTGAGCCCGTTCTCAAAGTCTTCCTTGGTCACCTGCAGCTCCTCCAGGATCTCGGGAGGGATGGTCTTCTCCTCCAGGTTTATCTTGGGAAGGATCCTGCGGAGGGCGCTCATGGCCGCCTCCTTGCAGAGGGCCTCCAGGTCCGCCCCCACGAAGCCGTGGGTTATGTCCGCCAGCCAGTCCAGATCGACGTCCTTGGCGAGGGGCATACCCCGGGTGTGGATCTGCAGAATTTCCTTCCTCCCCTCCCTGTCCGGCACCCCTATCTCTATCTCCCTGTCGAACCTACCGGGCCTCCTTATCGCCGGATCCAGGGCGTTGGGGCGGTTGGTGGCCCCTATCACGATCACCTTTCCCCTCGACTTCAGGCCGTCCAGGACGGTACACAGGGTCGCCACCACCCTCCTCTCCACCTCCCCCGTTACCTCCTCCCTTTTGGGAGCTATGGCGTCCAGCTCATCTATGAAGACTATGGAGGGGGCGTTCTTCTCCGCATCCTCGAAGATCTTCCTGAGACGTGCCTCGGACTCCCCGTACCACTTGCTCATCACCTCCGGTCCGTTGATGGCGAAGAAGTTGGCCCCCGACTCATTGGCCACCGCCTTAGCTATGAGGGTCTTCCCCGTTCCGGGGGGACCGTAAAGCAGCACCCCTTTGGGAGGCTCTATGCCTAGCCTGTCGAAGAGTTCCGGGTGCTTGAGGGGAAGCTCTATCATCTCCCTCACCCTTTTCAGCTCCTCCTTCAGTCCCCCTATGTCCTCGTAGGTCACCGCCGGGACCTTCGCCTCCTTGACCGCCACGGCTTCGGGCAGCACCTCGATCTCCGTGGAGTCCACCACCAGCACGATTCCCGGAGGAAGGGTGGAGACCACGATGAACCTCATCTCCCCCAGCCCCAGCGGGGTCTCCTCCAAGAAGGAACCGAAGATCTGCTCGATAAGCGGCTCTCCGAACCCCCTCCTGAGGGAAGCGGTGGTGATGAGGTCCCCCCTGGTAAGGGGCCTGCCCAGCAGGTTCCTCCTCATCACCTCCCCCGGAACCGAAATCCTCACCCCCGGGCTGGCGGGGGCGAGGGTTACCTTCTTGGCCTCCCTGACCTCCGCCTTCCTCACCAGTACCTTCTCCCCGATGGAAGTTCCGGCGTTGTGTCTGATGAGGCCGTCAATCCTTATGATGTCAAGCCCCCTGTCCTCGGAGAACCCCTTCATGGCGATGACTCCCGTGACCTTGCTCCCCTGTATCTCAAGGATATCCCCCGGGTTTATCCCGAGCCTTTCGGCGATGTGGTCAGGGATCCTGGCCAGCCCCCTCCCCACGTCGGGCTGGTGGGAGTTCTCGGCCACCGTCAGCCTGACTTCTTTCTCCGGCATCTTTTCATCTTCCCCTCTCTCGAATAAAATCCTTACTTACTTAAGGAGCCAGGAAAAGTCAGGATAGCTCTCCCTTCTCCTCACCCTTTCGTTCAGGTAGTGGGAAAGAAGGGGAAGGGCGATGGTGGCATCGCAGTAGCAGGTTACGTTTTTGCCCTCGGGCGAGATCTTCCCCCAGCTTATGGCCTCCTTCAGGGTGCATCCGCTCAGGCCCCCCCACACCGGTTGGTCGGTGGTGATCTGAAGGGCGTACTTGTGGGGATAGGGCTTCTCCCCCCCTCGATCGAGGTCCACCGCCACCGAGAGGAGCTGCACGAAATCCTTGGGAACCCCCCCTCCTATGTAGATGACTCCTCTGTCCTCGTACCTCCTTCCTATCTCCAGCATCTCTCTGAAATCCTTCCCCTGATCCAGGCATACCTTCTTCTTGGCCTCGAGGAGGGCTATGCCGTATCCGCTGTCGACTATGGCGGGGCAGAAGATGGGAACCTTCTTCCTGTAGGCCGTGGAGACGATGCACTTTATTCCCCTGGCGTGCAGCCACTTCCCGAACTCCCACAGGAATTCCCTGGAGGAGTAGGGGCGCCCCTCTTCCAAGGTCTCCATGAAATCTCTTATCAGCCGCTCCATCTTCCGGTACTCCAGCTCATCCGCGTAAACGTCGTAGAAGCGGTCAATTCGGTATCTCAGGAGATCTGCATCGTCAACGAAATCCGTCCCCCTCCAGTAGGTCCCCCCCATGGCTTCGAGGATGTCCTCCGAAATGTTGGCCCCCGTCGAAACCAGCACATCAATAAACCTTTTCTCTATCAGCCAGCAAACGATTTTCCACATTCCCGTGGTGCTCATGGAGCCCGCGTATCCCAAGAAGATGGTCAGGCCCTTCTTCTTCAGCATTTCCTCCCACAGAAGGGCCGCTTCTCCCAGCTTCCTGCCCTGGAAACCCGTCTTGGCCATCTCCTGAAGCAGCTGGGAGAGGCTCTTCTTCCTCACCTCAATCGTCTCAAGTTTCTCCTTGAAGTAGGGAGTTTTGCGCATCGCCCTTTTTCACGGCAAAACATAAAAAAATTTGTCGGTCCCCGCCAGTTCACCTCCCGTTACGGCAGCTGGGAAGCGGGGAACCCCGAAAAGGAACGCCAAGTTCGGGAAACGAAGGCGTCGAAAGCCGGAAGGTGAGCGCTTCGCGATTGCCCTCATGATCGTCCAGGGAGGAATACGCGTGCCGGAGTGAATGCTCGAGAAGGAAAAGACAGAAAGCGAGAACTGGTCTGTGTCCCCTTTTATTCCCACTTTCCCCCAAGACCTCTCGATGAAGGGACTCCTAGTCCTCCCCCTGCTCTTTCTCTTATTCCTTCCCTTCGTGCTGGGAGGGAGGGGAGGGGCCACCTTCCACTTCACGGCAGAGGTGGTGAAGGTGATAGATGGGGATACGCTGGAGGTGAGAATCCTAGAGAGCCGGGGTTGGCCCCCGCCTGGAAAGGTGGAAAAGCTGAGGCTGGCCGGCGTGGATGCCTTCGAGCTTTCCGAGGCCAGAGGGGTCCTAGCCAAGGCCCTGGTGGACTCCCTGTGCCCTTCTGGGACAAAGGTTTACTGCAGGCTGGAGCCGGGGAAGGCCAAGGACCCTTATGGAAGGATCCTAGCCCGCGTTTACCTCGAGGGGAAAGAAGGGTGGGTGGAGCTGGGAAGGGAACTGCTCAGGAGGGAACTGGCCAGAAGGTGGAAAGGCTAGCTGCGCCTGCTGGCCAGGCGGATGTCCTCATCGCGCACCGTCCTCCTCCCGGCGTGCTCCGCCAGCTTGACGGCCTCCGATGCCACAGCCAAGGCATACTCCTCCAGCACTTCCGCCAGCGCCTTGGCGGCATCCTCGCTTACCCGCTTGGCTCCCGCCTTCCTTATCAGCCTATCCGCCGTGGCCAGGGGAATTTCCATCCTCGCCACTCCCTTTTTCTTTCTTTTGCCTCTTATTAAGGCTTCTTTTCCTGGGAGACCCCCTTTTTCAACCCTTTGGGCGCAAAAGGAGGTCCAGCACCACGTGATAGATGCCGGGGCCGTAGGATCGCACCAGGCGTCTTCCGGTGACCTCCAGTTTCCATCCCCTCCTGCCCACCTCCTCCTCCAAGAACCGCAGGGAAGGCGAAAAGGGATCGGGATCGCTGCCCACATCATAGAAGTGAACGATCCCCCCCTCTTCCTTTAGGGCTTCCAGGGAAGCCCCTATGAAGTTCCTGGCGGCCTCGGGAAGGGGCATGAGCACCCTGTCAGCCCTCCCAGCGAGCTCGGATACCACCTGGGCCGCATCCCCTAGGAAGGGAAGGACCCTGTCCCCCACCCTGTTGATCCTGATGTTCTCACACATCAACCTGTAAGCCTCCGGGTTCTTGTCTATGGAGTATATCCTCCTGGCTCGGGAGTGCCTGGCTATGATGATGGAATAGCACCCCACCCCGGCAAACATGTTCACCACCTCTTCCCCCTCCCGGACAAGCCTGGCTATCCTCATCCTCTCGTGTGCCAGCCTGGGGGAGAAGTACACCTTGGCCAGGTCCACCTTGAAGATACACCCACTCTCCCGGTGGAGGGTCTCCGTCCTCGGCTCCCCGGCCACCACCTCCAGCTCCCTGGTCCTGAACTCCCCCTTCACGGGCGAGACTTGGAGGAGCACCGTCTTGAGGTGGCGGTGAACCCTCATCAGGGCCTCCCCTATTTCCTTCCTCTTAGGCAGGAGCTCGGGGGGAAGCCTGAGTACCCCTATGTCTCCCACCAGGTCGAAGGCCCTGAGCTTTGCCAGCTCCTGCTCGGTGAGGATTCCCTTCAGCTCCTCCCTCAGGCTTCCCATCCAGGAAAGGTGCCGGTCCAAGGCTAAATAGGTGGACCGGAAGAGGATGAAGATGAGAAGGGTACCCTGGGACCCGGCCCAGCTGCGGAGGGTGAAGGAGCACCCTTGCTTCGATCCCAGGGCCCTCCACCTCTTCGGGAGGATCCACCTTCCGGTGGCCCCTAGGTGCAACCTCGAGTGCAATTACTGTCTAAGGAAGTTCGACTGCGTGAACGAGTCCAGGCCCGGGGTGACCAGCAGGGTGCTCTCCCCCAGGGAGGCCCTCAAGAGGCTGGAGGAGGTGATGAAGAGGCATCCCTGGATAAAGGTGGTGGCGGTGGCGGGACCGGGGGAGCCCCTCTTCAACGAGGAGACCTTCGAGACCTTCAGGCTGGTGAGGAAGAGCTTCCCCCGCCTGCACCGGTGCCTGAGCACCAACGGCCTGCTCCTGCCCGACAGGATAGAGGATCTGGAGGAGGTGGGGATAGGAACCCTGACGGTGACCATCAACGCGGTGGATCCGAAGGTGGGGGAGAAGATCTACTCTTCCGTTCTTTACCGGGGAAGGACCTATTCGGGGAGGGAGGGTGCGGAACTTCTGATAAGGAACCAGCTCAGGGGCACGGAGGAGGCCGTGAAAAGAGGAATGGTGGTGAAGGTGAACACGGTGATCATCCCCACCATCAACGACGGGCACGTGGTGGAGGTGGCCAAGAAGGTGGGAAGGATGGGGGTTTACAGGCAGAACCTCATCCCCCTCATCCCCCAGTTCAAGTTCTCCCACCTTTCCCCTCCCTCTCCCGAGGAGAAGGCCAGGCTCCAGCGTCTGTGCTCCAAGTACGTTCCCCAGATGGTACACTGCAGGCAGTGCAGGGCGGACGCGGTGGGCAAACTGGGAAAAGACCTAAGGTGCTACTTGGAGTGAATGGAGGGAGCGCTCACCGACAGGCTCCGGTCCTTCCGCGAGCTCTATGAAAGGCAGGGGTATAGGCTGGTGGGAAGGAATAGTGCGGTAAAGGTCTGTCTCTGGACCAAGCGAAGCCTGGTGGGAAGGGGGGAGTGCTACAAGGCCAAGTTCTACGGGATCTCCTCCTGGCGCTGCCTCCAGCTCACCCCCTCCCTCTTTCACTGCACCCACCTCTGCACCTTTTGCTGGAGGAAGGTTGAGGCCACCCTTCCGCTGGGGGAAGGACTTCCCCCCGACGATCCCTCGGAGATCGTGGAGAGGGGCATCCGGGCCCAGAGGGAGCTGCTGAGCGGTTTCAAGGGCAACCCAAAGGTCAACCCCCAGAGGTGGAGGGAAGCCCAGCATCCCAACCAGGCGGCCATAAGCCTGGCGGGTGAACCCACCCTTTATCCCCTGCTGGGATCCCTGCTGGAGGAGCTCCACCGACGAGGCTTCACCACCTTCCTGGTCAGCAACGGCACCCTGCCCGAGAGGCTGGAAGCCCTGGAGACCGAGCCCACCCAGCTTTACTTAACCCTTCCCGCCCCCGACGAGCAGACCTACGAGAGGGTTTGCCGCCCCAAGATTCCCGATGGCTGGGAGAGGCTGAACCGCAGCCTAGAACTCCTCCCCTCCTTTTCCTGCAGGAAGGTACTGAGGCTCACGCTGGTGAGGGGGCTTAACCTGAAGGACCCCGAAGGTTACGCCAGGCTGGTGGAAAAGGCCGGACCGGACTACCTGGAGCCCAAGGGCTATTTCGCGGTAGGGTACTCTAGGCAGAGGCTGGGCCCCTCCTTCATGCCCTCCCACTCGGAGATAAGGGCCTTCGCGGAAAGGCTGCAG
The DNA here is from genome assembly GCA_964509845.1 of Hadarchaeota archaeon (SeqCode). Classification (GTDB taxonomy): domain Archaea; phylum Hadarchaeota; class Hadarchaeia; order Hadarchaeales; family WYZ-LMO6; genus WYZ-LMO6. The sequence continues at coordinate 69,087 of CAZDZG010000001.1, forward strand.
GAGCTGACGGGGTACAGGATCGTGGATGAGGCTCCGATCAGCTCCGTGGTCCTGATGAAAAAATAAAAAAGGGGGAGAGGCTACTTCCTGTACTGCTCCCAGTTCTCGGCTGCGCTCTCCCGTAGGCTCTGGATCTGGGCCTTTATCCTCTCCTTGTACTGCTCCCAGTTCTCGGCTACGCTCTCCCACAGGCTCTGGATCTGGGGCTTGATCTCCTGCCACTCCTCCTTCCACTCCTGCCAGAGCTGCGCGTGTTCCGGCTCCCACTCCTGCGCGTGCTCCAGGATCCTCTCGGCGTTTTTCAGGTGCACCACCGCGGAGGTCATAAGCCCCACCGCCCTTCCCAGCAGTCCCAGGTCTCTGGCGTGAAAGGTCAGGCTCTCCTCCTTCAGGGCCAGCTGGTAGAGCCGCTCCGCCGCCACCCTTCCCGGCAGGTTCTCCGGGGCCCCCGCCAGCATGGCCTCCACCTCCAGCTTCAGGTTCTCAAAGGTCTCCCGGAGCTCCTCGAAGCGCTCGGAGAGCCTGTTCTCCGCCAGCCTCAGGTTCTCCTGTATGCGGGTCTTGATGCAGATGTTTTCGAAGAGCTCATCCACCTTCCGGTATCTCTCCTCCATCCTGGCCCTTTCCCTGAAGTGGTTCAGCCGGGCCCTGAGGGCCTCCACATCCTTCCTTTCCCTCCAGCTGATCAGTTGCTCCTGTATTTCGGCCCTCAGCTGTTGGTTGTCACCAGCCGCCTGCAAGGCTAGTTTCAGCTGTACCTCCCCTATTCCCGGCAGCTGCTCCTGCATCCACCTCACGATCTCCTGTTTTGCGGGTGCATCGGAGGGAGCCACCGAGTTGAGCTTGTCGACGAACTCCTTCAGAACGCTCTGGTACTGCAGCCCCTTGCCCTTCTCCACCATTCGCTGGTACTCCGCCCACCTCAGCTTCATCTGCTCCACCGTGCTAAGTCCGCGGATCCTCTCCCCCACCCTCTTCAGGGAGTAGAGGGGGTGGTCAGGATCCACGTCGGCCGCCGAGACCGCCACGGGAACCGCCGTGGCCGATCCCAAGGCTGCCACCAGCACCACGGCCGCCACGAGGGGCGCTATCCCTTTTTCTCCCATTTTCATTTTTTCACCTCCACTCTTTTCTATGGAGGAAGGGCTATTTGAAAACTCTCCAAAAACCGTTTTCTTTTCGTCGGTAAAAGGAAGAAAAAAATTCCTTTTTGGCCAAGGAAACCATTTTTGAGCTTCTTATCGTTCACAACTCTTTTCCGGTCCTTCTCGAAACTTTTTAACCCATCTTTTTCCCTTTTTATAGAATGACCCTCAGGGAAATGCTGGGGCTTATCCTGCTCACCCTTCTCCTGCAGCTCACCCTGGCCACCGTCCTCGTTCTCCTTTCCCCCACCGGGGCCCTGGAGCCCTCCTCCCTCCTGCTGGCGGTGGGGATCATGGTGGCGGTGGCCGGCTCCATGGCCACCGTTCTGGCCTTTCTCTTCAGGAAGTACGCCAGGGAGAGAACCATGAAGGTGACCCTGCTAACGCTCAGCGAGGACGAGAGGAGGGTCTTCGAGGAGATCCTCAGGTGCAGGGAGGTGAGGCAGGATGAGCTAAGGAGGAGGATGGGTTTTTCGAAGGCCAAGCTCAGCGCCCTGATCAACAACCTCGAGAAAAAAGGGATGGTGCTGAAGCTGAGGTACCACAAAACCAACCTCCTGCGTCCCACCAAGGAGTTCTCATGAGCCCCTCCGAAAGGGTGGAAAGGCTGAGGAAGTACCTTGACGAGGAACTGGAGAGAAGGGAGAGGCTTCAGGACCTGAGCAGAGAGGTGGTAAGATTTTCAGCCCGCTCCATCTTCGCCCTTCACAGGGGGGAGGAGGAGATCGCCGAGGGATTCCTGGCAAAGGCCAGGGAGAAACTGCAGGAGATGTCTTCCCTGGCAGAGCGGGATCCCAACCTCCTAGCTTCGGGCCTCGTGAGGTCGGCCCAGCAGGAATACGGGGAGGCCCTTCTGGTGAAGCTCCTGCTAAAGGAGGGAAGGCTGCCCGAACCGGAGGAGGTGGGGATACCCTACGAGTGCTACCTGATGGCGCTCGCCGATGCGGCCGGGGAGCTGAGGAGAGCCGTTCTTGACCGCCTGAGAAAGGGGGAAGCCCAATCGGCGGAGAGACTCTTCAACCTGATGGAGGAAATATACGAGTTTCTGGTCGAGTTCGACTATCCGGACGCCGTCCTACCAGGCATGAAAAGAAAGCTGGACTTGGTGAGGGGAATGGTAGAAAGAACGAGGGGGGAACTGACCGTCTTCTGGAAGAAATAACCGAAAAAAAGGAGTGGAAGAAAATGGTGCCCTCTAGGTGACCACAACCACCATCCTCAAGTTGTCTGCGGAAACGGTCTTCTTCCCCTGGCTCTTGGCTGCCTTCACGGCCCCCTTGGCCACTTCCAGGAGAAGCTTGTTCACGGCATCCGCCACGTCAGCAGAAACGCGCTCGGCACCGGCATCCTTGAAGAGTCGGATGATGGTGGCCTTGGGCAGCTTGGTCTTGCCATCGCTCATTCCTTCACCCCCTTTTTATTTTCCAAAAACCACCTCCTGCCGGCTTAAAAATCCTCCGCTCTTTCCAGCTCTCTGGCTTCCTCCTGGGGCATTTCGTAGCTGAACTCCAGCGTGGGAAACCTTCCCTCCTTCACCTCCTTCTTGAACTCCTGAATGGCCCTCCTAACCTCCTCTCCGAGCCTGGCGTACCTCTTTACGAACTTGGGCACCCACTCGGTAAGGCCAAGCAAATCGTGCAGGACCAGCACCTGACCGTCGCAGTAAGGTCCCGCCCCTATGCCTATGGTGGGGATGCTCACCCTTTCGGTTATGAGCTTGGCCACCTGCCACGGCACCCCTTCCAGCACCAAGCAGAACACCCCCAGCCTCTCCAGCTCCTTGGCCTCCCTGAGGAGAAGCCTAGCAGCCTCGGCCGTTCTGGCCCTCACCCTGTAACCCCCGAACTGATGGATCCACTGGGGAGTCAGACCCAGGTGCCCCATCACCGGGATGCCGGAGTCCAGGATCGCCTTGATTCTCGACATCACCGGGGTGCCCCCCTCCACCTTCACGGCCTCGGCCCCCGCTTTTAGGAACCTGCCGGCGTTGAGCACGGCCTCCGAATCGCTGGGCTGGTAGGAGAGGAAGGGCATGTCCCCCACCACCAGGGCCCTTTTCACGGCCCTGGCCACCGCCCTGGTGTGGTGAAGCATCTCCTCCATGGTGACGGGAAGGGTGTTGGGATATCCCAGCAGGACGTTCCCCACCGAATCCCCCACCAGCACCACCTCCACCCCGGCTTCGTCCACCAGTCTGGCGGTGAGGTAGTCGTAGGCGGTGAGCATGCATATCTTTTCCCCCCTGGCCTTCATCTCCGCCAGGGTGGTTACGGTTACCTTGGCCTCCACTAAACCATTCCCTCCTTCCCCCTCCTTAAATAGATGCCCCCGAGGAGAAGAGGCCCTCCAGCCTCCTGCACATCATTCTCAGACTCTCCCGCAAGTTCCTCTCGTTGTCGAAACCCTCCACCCTTTTTCTCAGTTCTTCCTCCGGCCATCCCTTCATCCTCTCGCACGTCTCCACCAGCTTGGGAAAGGCGCGGACCACGTTGTCCACCACCGTGATGCGGGCGGCCCTGGCGGTCCTCGACAGGGGATTCAGGTCCACGGCTATTACCAGCTTCCCCATCCTGCTCAGGGCCTCCGTCCTGTCTCCATCCTCCAGCGGCACCAGCACCACATCCGCGATCAGGATTCCCCTCCTGTCCACCTTTCTCCTCTCACTCCTTATCTCGGGAATCCTCACCGCATTTTCCTCCCCCACCCCCAGCACCTCCACACATCCATACTTCCGCAGATGCTCGGCTATGAGGAGCTCACGTTCCGGGGAGGCATGGAAGAGATTAACCTCCACCTTAGCCCCCGTTACCCGGGAGAGCCTCACCACCTGCTCGGGAACCAGAGCGGCCGTGTTTCCGTTCACCGAAATGACCGGGTGCTTGGCCAGAAGGAGAGCGGCCGAGGCTGCTTCTATGGCCTCCAAGGCCAGCTCCGTGGTTCTTTCCCCCAACAGGTAGTCAAAGGCTTCCCCCCTGCCGTGGGCTGCCAGCCCCTCCGCCACCACTATTCCCTCTTTCATGCCCTCCGTCAGTCTTTTCCTTATCCGGAGGGACTCGGCCCGTGGATGGTCCGGGAAGATCTCGTCCATCACTTCTCCGAAAGGCTTTTTGTTCAATAAAATCATTTTCTCTGATGAGGATTCACCCCCTACCTCTCCTGGCCCTCCTGGCTTCTTTGCTGGCTCTGGTATTGGTTGGCCTTGATGTGGGGGCGACCCCCTGGATAATCCTCCTCTCCGCCTCCTCCTGCCTGTTGGCCCTTTCGGTCGTTGCCCTCTATCTCCGTCTCTCCCATCATCGCCGCCCGCTAGAGGTTCCGGTAGAGGACCTCAGCCTGTGGGTGGATGCGGGGGAACCCGCCAAGGAGCTTCAGAAGCTCAGTCCTACCGAGCTTTCCACCGCCCTCATGGTGCTCAGGGCTGATCTGGGCTCCATCATCTCCAACTCGGAGCTCCTCCACCAGAGGTTCCCCTTGATCCTGAGCAAGCCCGAGCTTTCGGACCTCACCAAGTTCAACCTAGTTTCAAGGGCGGCAGAGCTCGTGGGGGCCCTGAAGCAGGGGGAGGCCTGTCTTCTCCGTCCCCCCTCCCACCAGAACCTGCAAGAGCTCTTGCCCTACCTGGAGAGGTCCGCCGGGATGGCGGAGTCCCTCCTCAGGGATCTGGAGGGAATCTCACTGGCCAAGGGAGGGATAGGGGAGGCTTACCTCCTTCCCCTTCGCAGAGCACTGGAGAAAATGGTGAGGGACCTGAAGGAGATGAAATCCAACACCGAAAGCTACCTCCGTCTCTTTCTACCCACCCCACCGCCCGCCGGAGTCCCTCCCTCGTGAAATTCCTTTGGATGAGTCATGCCAAGACAGCACGTTGCTTGGCTTTCACGCTTTTGGGATATATAAGGGAAGGTGAGAAAAAAAGGGGATGGATCCCTTCCTCCCCGCCGCCGAGTTGGCTAGGCGTATAAAGGAGAGGGAGCTTTCTCCGGTGGAGGCGGTGGAAACTTATCTGGAGAGGATAGAGAAGGTGAACCCCAAGGTAAACGCCTACTGCCTGGTGCTGAGGGAAGAAGCCCTGAAACAGGCGGAGGAGGCGGAGAGGATGCTGAGGGAAGGGAAAAAGGTGGGACCCCTCCACGGGGTGCCGATAGCCATCAAGGATCTCACCCCCATGCGTGGGGTGAGGACCACCTTCGGTTCCAGGCTCTTCGAGAACTTCGTTCCTTCCAAAGACGCGGTGGTGGTAGAGAGGCTGAGAGAGGCAGGGGCCATCCCGCTGGGCAAAACCAACACCCCTGAGTTCGGCTGGATGGGAAACACCGTGAACGCCCTGTTCGGGGCCACCCGGAACCCCTGGAACCTGGAGAGGACGGCGGGAGGGTCCAGTGGGGGATCCGCCGCCGCCGTGGCCGCTGGAATGGCACCCTTCGCCGAGGGAAGCGATGGGGGCGGTTCCATAAGGATTCCCTGCAGCGCCTGTGGTGTCTTTGGCCTGAAGCCCACCTCCGGTCTGATTCCGATGGATCTGATGGTGGAGCTGGGCTTGGGGCCCTTCGGGCATGTCACCCCCTTCATGACCCACGGGCCCATAGCCAGAACGGTGGAGGATGCCGCCCTGCTCCTCTCGGTGATGGTGGGCTTCCACGAGATAGACCCCTTCAGCGTCTTTCCTCCCGAGGCGAAGTACGAGGAGGTGGAAGAGGGGGTGAAGGGGCTGAAGATGGCCTACAGCCCCGACCTGGGCTACTTCGAGGTGGACAGAAGGGTGAGGAAAACGGTGGAGGAGGCGGCCTGGAGCTTCAGCGAGCTGGGGGCGGAAGTAAGGGAGATCAATCCCCGCCTTCCTCCCGGGGAGGAGATAGAAGGGGCCTTCCAGACCCTGTGGGTGGTGGCCTTCAGCGCAGGTCTGGGAGACCTTTCCCCGGCAGACAAGGAGAAGCTCACTCCAGAGGTTCAGGCCCTAGGCGAGCTGGGTAAGGGGATTTCGGCAGTCGAGTACAAGCGGGCGGAGATGGTCAGGGGAAAGGTCTGGCTGGGTATGGTGGAGCTCTTCAGGGAATTCGACTTCCTCCTCACTCCCACCCTGGCCACCCTGCCCTTCCCGGTTGACCAGCTCGGACCGGAAGAGATAGAGGGGAGAAAGATCAATCCCCTTTTGGGCTGGATCCTCACCTACCCCTTCAATCTGACGGGACACCCCGCGGCCTCCGTTCCCTGCGGATGGGTGGAAGGCCTTCCGGTGGGAATGCAGGTGGTGGGGAGGCGCTTTTCCGAGAGGCTCCTTCTCCGGGTCTGCCGCTCCTTTGAGAAACTGCGCCCCTGGCACCATCGCCGTCCTCCCCTAGAGTAGAAAGCCTTTTTTTAAAGCAAGAAAAAGGGTGGAAGGGCTTTTGAAGGATTTCGCCTCAAGGCTAG
>CAZDZG010000002.1:0-44468 GCA_964509845.1 Hadarchaeota archaeon (SeqCode)
TGAGGGAAAGGGATCCCGAGGTCTTCTGGAGGTACATGGGAAGGCTCCGGAAGGAGTTCGAGGAGGCCATGCTTTCCCTGGAGGGAGGGGAGCCGCGGGTAGCCCCCTCCCCCGGGGGAGAGCTCTCCAGGTTTGAGGTTTACCAGAGGCTTGGAATCGAGAGTCCCTCGGAGAGAATCAGGCTGGCGAGGATCCTCTCCTTCCTGGCCGGGGTGGATGAGTTCGGGCTGGAGGAGCTGGTGGGAAGAACCATGTTGAGGCCCGAGGAGGCCGAGGGATACCTGGACAGACTGGTGGGGGGAGGGGTGCTGGAAAGGACCCCGGTCGGGACCTACCGGGTGAAGGTGAGATGCAGGCTCTGAGGTGGCTGGAGGACTTCGGCATAGGGTCCTTCGAGCGCAAGAAGCAGTCCTTCTTCAGGAGGTGGGGGTGGAAGTTCCATCCCTTCGCTCAGACGGATCCCCTGCCCCACCCCAGCCTCATGGTTCCCCACCAGCGGGAGGAGGTCCTGAAGCTGGTGGACCTCATAAGGGAGGGGGATCTGGTGACCTTCGTGGTCTCGGGCCTGGGAATGGGGAAGACCACCCTCTGCAGGTACCTCTCGGAGGTCCTGCCCCTGGAGGACCCCAACCTCCTTACGGTCTTCCTCCCGGCGCAGTCCGTTCAGACTCCGGAGCAGATGCTCAGGGTCCTCCTCAGCAGGCTGGAGATAGAGCCGGGAGGGGACCTGACGGAGGAGTTTGAGAAGTTTTACAGGTGGCATCAGAGCTACCCCAACCTCAAGCTCGTCATCTTCGTGGACGAGTTCCCCGAGCTGGACGCCAGGGTGGCGGAGATGATAAGGGCCCTGGCCGACCTGAGGAACGTGAGCTGGGTCCTGAACGGCAGGAAGGAACAGATTTTGGAGTACCTGCGCGAGCACGTTCCCTCCCTGCTGAGCAGGAGGAGGTACATGCTGGAGATGAGGCCCCTCTCGCTGGAGGAGGTACGGGAGCTCCTCGTCCGGAGGATGGCCTGGGCCAGGGGAAATTCCCCGGCAAGGGGAGATCCCCTCCTCCCCTTCACCCCCTCCAGCCTGAGGAAGATTCATCGCCTTTCGGGGGGGATTCCCAGGGAGGTCCTAAAGCTGGCCAGCGAGGCCGTTTACGCGGCCGTTGAGAGGGGCGCTTCCAGGATCTCGGCCTCCCTCGTGGGCCCCCGGGTGGTGGGGATCCGGAGGCCCGGGAGGAAAAGGAGGAAGTCCGGAAGGAGGCGAACCAGGTCCGGCAAAGGATAAACCCCTTTCCTCCCCCCCCTCTTTGATGCTGCCCAAGTTCGATCTCCACGTCCACACCTTCTACTCCGACGGCTCCTCCTCCGTGGAGTCCGTGCTCGAGGAGGCCCAGCGGAAGAAACTGGAGGCGGTGGCCATCACGGATCACGGCCCCGGCCTCAGCGTGGGGGCGGAGGCCAGGAAGCTGCTCCAGCTCTTCCAGGAGGTGAAGAGGATGCGGGAGGAGACGGGGTTCAGGATTCTGGGAGGGGTGGAGAGCAACATAAGCCCGGAGGGGGGGCTGGATCTGGAGGAGGGGGTGCTGAGGGAGCTGGATCTGGTGGTGGCGGGGATACACTACCTGCGCGCCAGGGACTGCAGGGTGCAGGCCGAGGAGTACCTGGAGGCGGTGAGGAGGGCCCTGCGCCCCCCTTCCTTCAGGATTCTGGCTCACCCCCTTTACTACAACAAATCCCTGCTTCCCTGGATTTCCAGGGAGGAGATGGAGGAGTTCGTGGAGGAGCTGGCGAACGCGGAGGTGGCGGTGGAGCTGAACTCGAAGTACCGGGCTCCGGACAGGGAATTCCTGCAGGAGTGCCTGAGGAGGGGAGTGAAGCTGAGCGTGGGGACGGATGCCCACCACCCCGCAGAGGTGGGGACGGTGGAATGGCAGCTTACCCTGCTCCGGAGGCTGGGGGCGAGGAGGGAGGATCTGATCCTGGACTTCCTCTGATCAGGTCAGCCTGCGCTCCTCCACCCTCCCCCCCGGCTCAAGCTCGGTGAAGATCTGGGCGGTGAACCTGCTTATCTTCACATCCCTGCGGAGCCAGCAATCGGCCCCGAGCCCCGCTTTCATGCAGGTCTGGGAGAGGAATTCCTCCGCGTCCCAGTTCCACTCCACCGCCACCTGGGGGAGGAGGAGCCCGGAGAAGCCCCTCCACTCCACCATCAGTCCGTCCCTCCCCACCTTCACCTGCTTGGGGTACTCCTTGGGATCCTTGACCTTTATGACCTCGGGAGGGCTGAGCACGCTGACCTCCACGATTATCCCTCCCATCTCCTCTAGGGTGACGGGAGGGAACCTGGGATCGGAGGTGGCGGAGGAGATGGCGGCCTTAACCGTGGCCTCGGCCAGCGGGAGGTGGGGGAAGGGAAAACCTATGCAGCCGCGGAGCTCTCCCCCTTCCAGGAGGGTAACGAAGACCCCCCTTGGCTTCCTGAGCTCCTCGGGCACCTCCTCCTCCAGTAGCTCCCCCTCCCTCAGGTACTTCTCTATGCCCCTCCTGGCCAGTCTCACCAGCAGGGTTCCCTCCTCCAGGGTCAGGGGCCTCAGGCTCTCATCCCCCGCTTTCGGAGAGGGTTCTGAGGATGCCCTCCCAGTGCCTCCCCCTCCAATAAACCTTCCCGCACGTCGAGCACCTCCAGAAGGGCCCGCTGCTCCTGGCCACCTTGGGGGGAAGGAGGTCCCTCACCTCCGCCACCTCCTTCCTCTCCAGCCTCCCGTTGCACAGGGGACACCTCGACCTCTCCGGATTTATCTCTATCCTCTCCCGGCATTCCACCGATACCTCCCTGAGCTGGGAGGAGATGGTGATTCCGCGTATAAGGAGGCTCCGGATGCCCTTTCGCAGGGCCTTCCGGTGAAGCTCCACGTCCCTGGTCAGCAGGATCCTGCCCTCCTCCTTCGCCTTCCCCAGGAGGTGGAGGTCCTCCTCCGGGCTCGGGGCCCTTAGCTCTCCCGCGTAGACCACATCGTGGCCCGCCATGCGGAGCCACCTCGTGAGCTTGCCCAGCATCTGGTCGGCCAGGAACTTCATCCCCTTCTCTCGGCGGGGAAGGATTTTTCCCTTCAGTTCGGCGGTTCACGCTTTTGCCTCCTTATAAGTCCCCTCGGGCGGAGAAGAGGTGGGACGCCCGGGATCGGCCGGTGAGGGGATCGCGGATCCCCCCGTCTGACCCCCCGGGAAGGCTGGCGGGTTGGAGATGGTGGAGCACTACGACGTGGTGGTGGTGGGGGCGGGCCCGGCAGGGTGCTCGGCGGCCCGCAAGGCGGCGGAGGAGGGAGCCAAGGTTCTGATCGTGGAGCTCCAGCCCCAAGTGGGCGGGCCCACCAAGTCGGCGGTCTGGGTTCCGGACGGCTCCCTGAGGCCTGGATGGAGGGGAAGCGTGGTCTCAGAGGTGAATTCCCTCCGCCTCCATGCCAGGGGGGAGGACCTCTCCCTGCAGGCCGGGGGGGAGGTGGTGGACAGGCAGGTTCTGGACAAGCTGCTGGCGGCGGAGGCGGCGGAGGCCGGGGCGGAGCTGTGGTTGGGAAGTCCGGTGAGGGAGCTGGTGTGGGAAGGGGGGAGGGTGAGGGGGGTGGTGGTGGAGAGCGGCGGGTGGAGGGAGAGGGTGGAGAGCGAGGTGGTGATAGATGCCAGCGGGGGAGGATGGGAGGTCTCCGGGATCTTCCGCAGGAGCTCCGGGGGATGGAGGAGGGAGGAGATGGTGTTCCTGAGCCAGTACACGGTGGCCAACGCCTCCCCCGGCAGGGAGGTGGAGATATGGTTCAATTCCTACTTCGCCCCGGGAGGGAAGATCTGGATCCTCCCGCTGGGGGGAAGGTTCGCCCAGTTCGGCATAAGCGGGCTGAGGCTTCACCCCGATGCCGCCCTGGATGAGTTCTGGGGGGTGGAAAATCCCAAGAAGCTGGAGCGCGCCGTGCCCGTGGCCTCCTCCAGGAATCAGTTCCCCTTCTCGGATCCCCTGCTGCCCTCCTGCGGTGATGGGGTGATGGCGGTGGGAGGGGCGGCCTCCCAGACCAGGCTCTTTTCCAGCGGCCTGTTTCTGGCGCTGGAGTGCGGGGAGATGGCCGGGGAGGCAGCGATCGACGGGATAACGGAGGGGGACACCAGCAGGGAGGGTCTCTCCCCTTACGAGCGAAGGTGGAAGGAGAGGTTCTTGGGGGAGCTCAGGGCGGAGAGGCTGATTTACCGCTCCCTCTGTTCGGCCTGGGACAGGAAGCTGGGCGAGCTCCTCTCGGCGGTCAGGGAGGATGCGGGGCTCCAGCGCCTGCTGGTCTCCCTTCTGAGGGAGGAGAGGGTGGGAGAGGTCCTGAGGGAAATGATGGGCAGGAGGGCGGTGAGGGAGGTGCTGGGGGAGGAGGTGGCCGAACGAGTCCGGGGCCTCCTGAGGGGGGAGGGGGTGGTGGGGTGAGGTGTCCCTCCTGCGGGAGTTCCAGGATCTTGGAGGACGGGATGAGGGGGGAGAGGATCTGCACCTCCTGCGGCCTGGTGGTGATGGAGCGCCTGGTCCATCCCAGCCTTCCCCGCTCGGAGGAGTCACCGGCCTTCTCGGAGCTGGACGAATCCCTCCACGATTTGGGCCTGGGCACCACCTTCGGCCTGGGGAGGGACCTTTCCCCGGCCCAGAGAGCCCAGCTCAGAAGGATGCGCCTCCTCCAGCAGCGCTCCAGGGCCGTGAGGTGGCACGAGAAGAGCCTGAGGGAGGTCCTCCTGCAGGTGGAGAGGATGTGCGAGGACCTGCGTCTTCCCGCCGAGGTGAGGAGGGAGGTGGCCAGGCTGTACCGCCGGTGCAGGAAGGAGGGATTGACCAGGGGTCAGAAGTCCTGCCTGGTCTCGGCCTCCCTGGTCTTCGCCGTTTGCAGGATGAGGGGAATTCCCAGGACGGAGGGGGAGGTGGCCAGGGTCCTGGTGGAGAGGGAAGGAATGGAGAAGGGGGAGGCCCAGCGGGGCCTCAGGAGGGTGACGAAGATGCTGATGAGGAGGCTGGGTCTCAGGCTTCCCCCCACCTCCCCCCGCCTGTACGTGGACAGGTTCGCTTCGCAGCTCCAGCTTCCCTCCCAGGTGGTGAGGAGGGCCCACCAGCTCTGCGGGGAGCTGGGGGAGGAGGGGAGACCGGCCCCCCTGGTGGCGGCGGCCCTCCTCTACAATGCGGCCAGGGAGGAGGGGATCAGGCTTTCCCTGAGGAGGGTGGCGAGGGAGGTGGGAGTGGGAGTTTCCAGTCTCTGCAGGTTCTCCCTCAGACAGAGGGAAGCCATGAAACGGAAGGTATGACGATTCTTCCCCTCCCCTTTCCCACCTCCCTGGTCTTGCCCCTCAGGTGAAGCAGACCGGTCAGAGCGGAGAGGCAGGCATCCAGCTCGTGCCTCCCTCCTCCCCCCTTCACCTCCCACCCTCTCCTGGCCAGCTGCCTCGCCCACTCCTCACGCCGGGAGGTGCCGAAGAGGATCTTGCCCGAGGTGAGGGGGTGAACCTCGATCACCCTCGTTCCCCCCTCCCTGAGTCTTCTGGCCAGCGAGATGGCCCTGAGGGTCAGGCAGCGCATTCCGGAGAAGAGGGGCGGAAAGACCCTGAAGCCCATTCGGATGAGGGCCAGGTCCGAGGGGCGGAGGGAGCCGTTCCGGGGAAGGGAGAGGGGAGCATCCATGGCTACCAGTCCCACCCTTTCCCCCTCGCATACCCCCTCCACCTCCGAGTCCTCCCAGACCAGGAAGGTCCTCACGGTCTTCCCCTCCACCAGCGCCACACCGCTGGGATTCTGCGGCTTCCCTGCCAGGTCCAGACCCATCACCCTCATGGGCGCCCACCGCTGAGCTCCCTCACCAGGGGCTTTGCCAGGTGTCTCCTGCAGCGGGGCGGGACCTCAAAGGTCCCCTCCCGCACTTCCCTCTCCACCCGGACGAGCTCGGGTTTCAGGTGGGGGAAGTGGGCCCCGCACCTCTTGCAGGAGTACCCTTTTCCTTTCCCCTCGGACTTCAGGCTCTTGAGGCAGTGCGGGCACCGGGGGTTCCTCCTTCTGAAGAGGGGGGCGAGCTCCAGGATGGAGAGCTTCTCTAAGTTGATGGTCCTGGGAATGCCGTTCTCCTCCCTCACCCCTCCGCAGACCCTCACGCGGTCCCCCGGTCTGAGGGCCCTCACCACTCGCCTGAAGCCCCGGGTGGGCTCGTAGGCGGCGCAGTCCACCCTTCCCGTCTCATCCTCCAGGGTGAAGATCACGTGACCCCCCGGGATGGTTCTGGGTCCAGCCACCACCCTTCCCTCCAGGATCACGGAGGTGTAGGGCCTCACCTCCGAGATCCTGCACCTCCTCAGGTGCTCGTCCGTGCCCTGGTTGGTCTTGTAGATGACCACCCGCTCCACCGGCTCCAGCCTCCTCACCAGCTGGTGGGCCCTCAGCAGGACCTCGGGATCCTCCCCCCTTATTCCGTAAAGGACGGGACAGGGGGTGTGAGGGGTTATCCTGATCTCCCCGCTTTCCTCGTCCACGTTGTCGAAGGTGCGGGGGCGGGTGAGGAGATCCATCTCGAAGACGGAGGAGGGATCCACCCTCCTAGGCTTTCCCCAGTTCTCCGGGGTGCGGTAAGCGATGAGCTCGTACGTGCAGTCCCCTTCCAGCGTGTGTCCCACGGCGGCGAGAGCCCCTATGATTCCCCTCCCCTCCTTGAACTTGTGGATCTCCGCCCCTATCTCGGCGGCCAGGGCCTCGGCCTCCTCCAGCTCCACCACCTCCTGAACGACCCTCCTGGTGTAGGCCTTCAGCTTCTCCGGGATCTCCGGGCGGGGATAGAACACCACCCCAGGGTTGGTGCCCTCCGCCTCCAGGTCGGCCAGGGAAAGGACGGTATCCAGCACCGTCTCCTTGACCGCCTCCACCTCATCCGGCGGTACCCTGAGCGTGAAGGCCACGGCGCAGTTTCCCCTGGTCTTGTGGGGCCACATGGGGTTCAGCCTTATCAGCTTGGGAAAGCCCTCCACCTTCGCCCCCCTCTCCCTGAGGCGGTCCAGGGCCACCGCTCCCACGTAGGTGGTGCACATCCTCCGCTTGGAGTCCGTGTCGTCTATTCCCACGTGCAGGATCTCCATCATCCTGGGTAGGTGCCTTCGGTACTTGGGAGTTGTGCACCCAATCCTTAATGGAGGGTTAAGGAAAGGATATTGATCATGGACCCGTGGGAGAGGTTCGAGCGGGAGGTGGTGGGGAGCCTGGAGGAGGGACTCCGGTCCCTGGGATGGGAGCCGCCGCGCGGGGTGGGGGAGACCCTCTCCCAGCCCCCCGATCCCAGCCTGGGGGACCTGAGCTCCACCCTCTGCCTGGAGCTCTCCCGGAGGCTGGGAAGGCCCCCCCAGGAGGTGGCTGAGGAGCTCCTGGGGAAGGTGAGGGTGGGGGGGCTTGTGGAGAGGGTGGAGGCCGTGAGGGGCTACCTCAACTTCTTCCTCAATCTCCCCTCCTTCTCCGCCCTGACGCTGGGTGAGATCGAGAGGAAGGGGGAGAGGTACGGAAGGGGGGAGGAGGGGAAAGGGAAGAAGGTGATCATAGAGCACACCAGCGTGAATCCCACGAAGCCCCTGCACATTGGCCACGGGAGGAACGCGGTCCTGGGGGACGCCATGGCCAGGCTGCTGAGGGAGAGGGGATACAGGGTGGAGGTGCACAACTACATAGACGACCTGGGCAGGCAGATGGCGGAGACACTGGTGGCCCTTTCCGAGCTGGGAGGGAAGGCGGAAGGAAAGTTCGACCACTGGCTGGGCAAGCTGTATGCGGACTTCCACCGAAGACTGGAGGAAAAGCCTGAGCTGGAGCGGAAGGTACAGGAGGTGCTGCGGGAGCTGGAGAAGGGGGAAGGGGTGGCGGATAGGGCCAGGAGGGTGGCGGAGAGGTGCGTGAGGGCCAACCTCCGGACCACGGACAGGCTGGGCATTTCCTATGATTTGCTGGTGTGGGAGAGCGACCTGGTCCGCTCAGGGGTCCTGCAGGAGGCCCTGGAGAAGCTCAAGCGCACCCCCTACTTGGTGAGGGGGGAGGGGGAAAAGGAGGGAACCTGGATCCTCCGGCCCCCCGGGGAAGAGGAGAAAGTTCTGATAAGGTCGGATGGGACGGCGGTCTACACCGCCAGGGATATCGCCTATCAGCTCTGGAAGTTCGGATGCACGGAGGCCTCCCCCGGCTTCAGGTTCCACTCCCTGAGGAGGGACGGCACCAGGACCTACACCACCTGCGAGGGGGGAAGGAGGATGAAGAGGTTCGGACATGCCGATGTGGTCATCAACGTGGTGGGGGCGGAGCAGAAGTTCCCGCAGCGGGTGGTCTTCACCTCCCTGAGGCTGCTCGGCCTGGAGAGGCAGTTCGAGAACTCCCATCACCTGGCCTACGAGCACGTGCGCCTTCCGGAGGAGAGGTTCTCTGGGAGGAAGGGAACCTGGATGGGCTTCACCGTGGACGAGGTGCTGGACGAGGCGGTATCCAGGGTGAGGGAGCTGGTGGAGAGGAGATCGGTGGGGGGAAGGGTGGGGGAGGAGGTGCCGGAGAAGGTGGGGGTGGGGGCGGTGAGGTTCGCCCTCCTCAGCACCTCCCCCGAGAAGGAGATCATCTTCAGGTGGGAGGAGGTCCTGGATTTCGAGAGGAACAGCGGGCCGGCCATCCAGTACTCCTATGCCAGGGCCTGCAGCATCCTGAGGAAGGCGGGGCGGCGGCGGATCAGGTCCGTTCCTCCCTCCTTCAAGCTTGGGGAGGAAAGGGAGCTGATCAAGCACCTGGCCCGGTATCCCAGAACGGTGCGCCTGGCGGGGGAAAGGAGGCAGCCCAACCTGCTGGCGAGATACGCGGCCGAGCTCTCCCTCCTCTTCAACAAGTTCTACGAGGTGGCGCCGGTACTGGAGGCCGAGACGGAGGAGCTCCGGATCTCCCGCCTCAGGCTGGTGAGGGCCACCAAGCTTGTGATGGGAAGCGCCATGCGCCTGCTCGGGATCCCCATCCTGCGGAGGATGTGAGGCATAACTTCGGGTCCCCTCTCTCCGTGGGCCCAAGCCTTAAGAAAAGGCCCGGAGGAGGAGGGGGAGATGGGAGTAAGGATCTGGAGGGAGAAGGTGGAGGGGGAGAGGCTGTTTCTTCCCCCCGCCGTGAGGAGGATCCTGCCGGAGGAGGTGAAGGTGCTGAGTTCCAACCCGCTGGTGGTGCTTTCTCCCGCCTGGATGGACCTAAGGGAGGTGGAGAGGCACCTCCTCCACATGCTGCTGGAGCTGAGGAAGAGGCTGAACGGAGCCTCCACCTACATCACGCACTAGCCCCTTTGGGGAAGATTTTTATACCGTACATGAAAAAAGGAAGGATGCCTGAGGACTTCCTGATCGTAAGGGATCTCACCAAGGAGTTTATCCCCGGCCTACCCGTCGTGAGGAACATCTCCTTCACCCTGCAAGAGGCCAAGACCTTTGGACTGCTGGGAAAAAGCGGGCAGGGGAAGTCCGTGATCATGCAGGCCATCCGCGGGGTTCCCGAGTACGAGCCCACCACCGGGGAAATCATCTTCAGGGTGGCCTACTGCCCCAGCTGCCACTGGGTGGAGTATCCCTCCAAGGCCGGGGAGTCCTGTCCCAAGTGCTCCACCAGGATGGAGTTCAGGGAGGTGAACTACTGGGAAGAGCTGCACAAGCAGAGCCTCATAGGCAAGTCCATTCACGACAGGATGGCCATCATGCCCCAGCGCGGCTTCTCCCTTTACAGCGAGTTCCCGGCCGTGGAGAACATAAGGAGGGTGCTGCTGAGCATAGGGTATCCCGAGGCGGAGGTGGACTTGAGGGCGGTGGAGCTCCTCTCGAGCGTGAGGCTCCAGCACAGGCTCCTGCACCTGGGCAGGGACCTGTCGGGAGGGGAGAAGCAGAGGGTTATCTTCGCCATGTGCCTTGCTAGGAATCCCCTGCTCTTCCTGGCGGATGAGCCCACCGGGACCCTGGATCCCATAACCAGCGTGGTGGTGTCGGACGTGATAAAGGAAGCCGTGGAGAGGGACAGGATCTCCCTTCTCCTCACCTCCCACTGGCCGGAGGCCATCAAGATGCTCACGGAGGAAGCCATCCTCATCGAGAACGGCGAGATGGTCATGAAGGGGAAGTCGGAGGATGTTTACCATGCCTTCATGGAGAAGGTGGAGAAGCTTGAGGTTCAGAGGTTCAAGGGAACCAACCCCATAGTGAAGTGCGAGGGGGTGAGGAAGTGGTACTACACCTTCGACAGGGGACTGGTAAAGGCGGTGGACGGGGTGGACCTGGAGATATACGAGGGGGAGGTCTTCGGAATAGTGGGCCTGAGCGGGAGCGGGAAGACCACGCTGGCCCACATGATCATGGGGATCAAGCCCGTGACCCAGGGGAAGATCTCGGTCAGGATAGGGGAGGAGTGGGTAGACATGGGCATTCCGGGTCCAGACGAGAGGGGGAGGGCCACCGTGCACATGGACATCCTGCATCAGGAGTACACTCTGCACGCCGGAAGGATCATCCTGGAGAACCTCATAGGGGTGGTGACCGAGCCCCTGCCGGAGGAGGTGAAAACCCAGCGGGCCTACGAGGTGCTGAGGGCGGTGAACTTCACGGACCCGGAGATAGATTACCTCCTCTACAAGTTCCCGGACCAGCTCAGCGAGGGGGAGAGGCACAGGGTCTGCATAGCCAGGTCCCTCATGAAGAAGCCCAAGCTGGTTCTCCTGGATGAGCCCACCGGGACGGCGGATCCCATCACCAGGGTGGAGATAGCCAAGAGCATAAGGAGTGCCAGGGACTCCTTGAACCAGACCTACCTCATCATAAGCCACGATATAGACTTCATGAAGCTCGCCTGCGACAGGGTGGCCTACATGAGACACGGGAAGATACTTGCCATAGGGGATCCGGACGAGATAATAGAAATGATGGTGAGGACGGAGAGGGAGGCCCTCCAGAAGGGGGGATGATGGTGTACGACGAGGCCCTCACGGAGGAGATAAAGCGGCTGGCGATCTCCCTCGGGGCGGACAAGGTGGGGGTGGGAGAGGCCGACAGGGCGGACAAGACCCCCATGTTCTTCGCCTCCCCCTACTCCTTCATCAAGGATGCCAAGGCCGTGGTCTCCTTCTGCATCAGGTACCCGGAGGGGGCCCTTTCCTTTTCCAAGGAGGACTTCTTCGTCCTTCTCTCCTCTTTCGCCTCCGTAAGGGAGGCCCTGCTGAGGAAGCTCAACGAGATAGGCCTCGCCCTGGCCAGGGAGCTGGAGAAAAAGGGATACAGGGCGGTTCCGCTGGAGGCCAACCTGCCCGTGGATGAGAGAAGGTGGGTGAGCTGCCTGCTCTCGCACAGGTATCTGGCCCAGATCTCTGGTCTGGGGGATATAGGCGCCAACAACATGCTCCTCACCCCGGAGTGGGGGCCCAGGGTGGAGCTGGGGAGCGTGATCACGAACGCTCCCCTGAGGCCCGACGGGCCCAAGCTGGCGGGCAAGATATACGAGGAGACCTGCAAGACCTGCTTCAAGTGCGTGGAGGCCTGTCCCACCCAGGCCCTGAGCAGGGAGAAGGTGCCCCCCTACAACTTCGAGCTCAACCGCTGCCTCTGGGCAACGCAGGGATGGCTGATGCTGTCCAAGATCGAGATCCCGCCCGAGGAGTGGGTGGCCGCCAGGCCCACCGCCATGATCCTGTTGCCCAAGTACACCGCCAAGTACCCGTTCATCAAGGTGTACCAGGAGTGGCAGAAGAGGAAGATGGACTTCCCCTGCTGCATAGAGTGCACGCTGGCCTGTCCGGTGGGGAGGAAGTGAGGTGAGGCTCCTAGAGTGCACTGCCTGTGGCTGGAAGGGAGGGGAAGGGGAAACGGTGAAGGTCTACGTTTGTCCCGACTGCGGCACGGGGCACCTGAAGCTTTTCCGCCTTCTCAAACGGAGGGATGGAAGGCTGCAGTGTCCCAAGTGCACCTGGATAGGGACCCCGGAAGAGGCGGTCAGCGAGCCCGAGTGCCCGAAGTGCGGCAATCCCTACCTGAGGGAAGAACCCGTGGCGCCCTAGGAGGGCCCTTCGGTTATCAGAGGGCCTGGGCCACCAGCTCCGTCAGGTCGTAGACCTTGAGCGGCAGCTGGGAGGCTTCCACGGCATCGCTCAGGTTTCTGCGGCAGAAGGGGCAGGTGGATACGATGGCTTGGGCCCCCGTTTCCTGGGCCTCCTTCAGCCTTTCCGTGGCGGTCCAGATGGCCCACTCGGGATAGGCCGACTTGACCCCTCCCCCCGCCCCGCAGCACCAGGAGAGCTCCCTGTTGCGGGGCATCTCCGTGAACTTCAGCTGGGGAAGGGCCTTCAGCACGTTTCTCGGGGGCTCGAAGACCTTTTCCTTCTCAAGCTCGGAAAGGTAGATGGAAACGTGCCTGCCCGAGTGACAGGGATCGTGATAGGTCACGTGCAGGGGCAAGGGGTTGGAGAACCTTATCTTTCCCTCCTGGAGCAGGGAATTGAGGAGCTCCGCCGTGGTGAGGATCTCGAAGTCGGGCTTTATCCCGAACATGTTGGGATAATCGAGCTTGAGGGTCTTGTAGCACCCGGCGCAGGAGGTGATGACCCT
The DNA here is from genome assembly GCA_964509845.1 of Hadarchaeota archaeon (SeqCode). Classification (GTDB taxonomy): domain Archaea; phylum Hadarchaeota; class Hadarchaeia; order Hadarchaeales; family WYZ-LMO6; genus WYZ-LMO6. The sequence continues at coordinate 12,616 of CAZDZG010000002.1, forward strand.
CTCGGCCCCCGCATCCCTTAGGACGTCCACGTTGTGCCTGGCCATCTCTTCCGCCAGCTTCCTCTGCCCCGTTCGCAGCAGGGGGGAACCACAGCACCACTCCTCTTCCCCCAGCAGCCCGAACTCCATTCCCAGCTTTTCAAGGATCTTCACGGTGGCCCGGGCTATCGCCTGCTGCCTGTAGGAGGCGGTGCATCCCACGAAGTAAATGGTCTTGGCTTTCCTCGGGTACCTGCTCCCGTTGGCCCAGGCGGTGCGGTTCTGGGGGGGCTCGTGATAGGGGTTGTGGTTGAGCCTGATGCTTTCTCCGTATCTGGTGTGGGCGGGCAGGGGCCCCCAGCCTATCTCCACCAGGTAGGCCCGCAGGTCCTCCATGATCTTCACCGTATCCTCGGCCCTGTATCCCAGGCCCGAGTGATCCTTGCAGTTGACCGAGCAGGAGCCGCAGAGGGTGCAGGCGTAGACCACGTCCAGCAAGCCCTTGGTGGGCGTGACGATGATGTCTTCGTTCAGTCCCCTGACCAGCTCCATCTTGCCGTAGGAGTAGAAGGCCTCGTGCCCGAAGTAGGTACCGCTGGGACAGTTGTTCATTACCTTGCCAAGCTTGTGATAGTCCCCCACCGTACAGGCCCTGCAATGAGCGCAAAGATAGCTCAACTTATGCCATTTCTTGATCGTTTCCGTTTTGGGAGGCACAAAGATAGAAGGGGTATCCTCTTTATAAGTATTTCGCCTTAGTGCTTCGGTATCCTCACTAAGAGGAAAATTATTTCGGCTGTTTGAGGACAAAGAGGAAAAGACCTTCGATAAATTTATAAAGGCAGGGAGAAAAAGAGGAGGATGCCCTTAAGCGAGAAGGAACTGCTCGAAGAGATAGAGCGAAGGGCCATAGACAACAAGGAGAAAGCCGTTCAGGTTCGCGCCGGAAAGCTCTCCGGTGACACCGTGGTTTATATCGCCTTTACCCCCTACCTCCCCTGCCTCATAAGGACAGGGGCGGCCGAGGCCAGGACCCTCTTCGGGATGAAGGCGGAAATAGCCTCCCTCGTGCTGAACGAGGACAACGAAGTCATCTTTTCCTACCTCATAAGGCTCGACGAGGGCTACGTCACCGATTACCAGAGGCTGGATCTGAACCTGACCCACCCCACCACCGGAGTTCCGCTGAGGGAGGCGATAAAGGGGAAGAGCGTTTACTGGAAGAACCCCACCGGTCCGGCCTTTGCGGCGGAGATCGTGGATCCCATCAGGAAGGACAAAAGCTATAAGCTGTTTACCGGAGTGGGTTATCTGAAGGACTTCGAGGAGGGCATGGCCATACCGGACGAGAACCTGGATGCCAAGTGCGCCCTCAACTACGACCTTCTGGAAGTGAGGAAGCGGGCGGCCATCTATCCCATGCCCCCCACCATGAGGGGATTCCTGCTCATGGGAAGGGCGGACTTCACGGACTGGCTCAGGGAGATCCTCGGAGGGGAGGACCTCCTTCCCCTCATCCCGACCCTCAAGGAGAGGATGGGGAGGTAGCATGGAAGCGGTTCCCAAGGACAGAATCCTGGCGCTTCTCCAGGACATAGTGGGGCCGGAGCACGCCACGGCCGATCCTGCCCTGCTCCTTCCCTACTCCAGGGACCAGCACTGGCCCATAGCCGGCATGCACATGCCGGACTACGTGGTGAGGCCCAAGACGGTGGAGGAAGTCCAGAAGATCCTGCGCCTGGCCAACAGGTACAGGATACCCGTGATTCCCGTGAGCAGCAACACCAACATCCGCGGCCTCACGATTCCCCACCACGGGGGAATCATCCTGGACCTGAAGAGGATGGATTACCTGGAAATAGACCCGAAGAACAGGGCGGCCATCATAGGTCCAGGGGTGAGCTGTGCCAAGCTGGCGGATGAGGCCGAGAAGTACGGGCTGCGGCCGGTCATCCCGGGTGCTCCCTCCACGGTGAACATGCTCTCCAACTGCCTGCTCAGAGGGGTCTCCAACATAGGTCCCAGGTACGGGCACACGGGGGACCAGGTGCTGGGCATGGAGGTGGTCCTGCCCACGGGGGAGATCCTCTACACGGGGGCCATGGCCTTCCCCAACGTGGGCCCCTACTTCAGGTACTTCGGTCCCGACTTCGCCGGTCTCTTCCAGGGCCAGCCCGGAATCATGGGGGTGGTGACTAAGATGGCGGTCAGGCTCTATCCCCTGCCGGAGCGTCAGGAGATGTTCATGTGCGGCTTCAAGCAGAGGCCGGGGGAGCCGGAGGAGGGTCCCCTGCGCAGGGCGATGGCCTTCATGCACGATCTCATGCTCCACGATCCGCCGGTCATAACCTTCGGGGTCATTCTCCACTGGGTGGCGGCAGCCATCACCATGGTGGAGAAGCGAGAGGACATAGATGCCTTCAAGGGAACGCTGGGTGACTGGGTGGTGCTGGGCTCCATCGAGGGCTCCAGGGACTTCGTGAAGTACGCCAGGTCGGTGGTGGAGAAGGAAATCAAGAAGCACTGGGATAACATAGACGAGGGCAGGGAGGTGGTGCTCATGTCCAAGATGCTCAGGGATGAGCTGAAGGCCGCCCGCAGGATCTTCAGGTGGTTCAGGCTGGGGAACTACTACGCCCTGGCCTGGTGGGGTCCCCTGGACAGGTTCGACAAGTACTACTTCGAGGCCCTCAAGGTCTGGAGGGAACTGGGGATCACGGAGGAGCTCTCCATCGTGGGCATCCCGGCCTATCCGTACGTGGGGCAGCTGACCTACTACGAGTTCGACAGCTTCTGGGACGCCACGGATCCGGAGAACACGGAAAGGATCAAGAAGTTCACGGAGATCATGTACCAGAAGATGATCGACCTGGGGATCTACTGCTGGTTCAGGCCCTACCCCGGGGTCTACGAGAGCACCATCCCCAGGCTGAAGGGGTGCCTGGGAGAGTTCTGGTACAGGATCAAGAAGCTCCTGGATCCGAACAACATCATGAACCCCGGCAAGGTTTTCCCCGAGTAACCCGGTGTCCGGATTGAAAGAGCCAGACAAGCTGATGACGGCCAAGGAGGCCATCAAGAAGTTTGTGAGGGATGGTTGCAGCCTGACCCTGGCCAACTTCGCCACCTCCGAGCCCTTCGCCCTGGTCCACGAGGTGATAAGGCAGAGGAAGAGGAATCTTTACCTCATCAAGTCCTCCGGCTTCATGGCCTCGGACCAGCTCCTGGCCGCGGGCTGCCTGAAGAGGATCCTCACCTCCTGGCACCTCCGCATGTCCCCCACCTCCTACTACTCCCCCATCGACAAGCTGCTCAAGGAGAAGAAGGTGGAGGTGGAGGATTACACCAACTGGACGGTGGCCGCCAGGCTGCTGGCCGGGGCCTGGGGACTCCCCTTCTTCCCCGTCAGGGATTCCCTCCTCCTGACCGACATAGCGAGGATAAGGAGCTTCGAGGGGGAGAACAAGCTGAAGGTGATAGAGAACCCCTTCAGGCCGGGGGAGAGGGTGGTGCTGGTTCCGCCCCTGAACCCCGACGTGGCGCTGATCCACGCCCAGCGTGCCGACGTGCACGGCAACGTCCAGCTCTGGGGCCCGCTGGGGGACACGGTTTACGCGGCCCTGGCCAGCAAGGTGATCATCGCCAGCGTGGAGGAGATCGTGGAGGAGGAGAACATAAGGAGGTCTCCCTTCCTCACCATCCTTCCGGACTTCAGGGTGAACGCGCTGGTCCACGAGGAGTGGGGCGCCCATCCCATGGAATGCCTGGGATACTACGACATGGATGAGCCTTTCCTCCTCATCTGGTATGCCCTCCTGACCAGGAAGATGATGGAGAGCTTCATGGACGAGTGGATCTTCGGGGTGGAGAACCGGAGGGAGTACATAGAGCACTACATAGAGAGGTTCGGAATAGAGAAGCTCAACAGCCTGAGGGCCAAGAAATACCTGTCGGACACCGTTAACCTGGGTTCCACCTTCGAGGGGGACATGAAGAGGTGGGGGATAGAGTGGAGCATCTTCGACCAGCCCATCTCCGAGATGGTGGAGTGGGAGGTGGAGGGTTGAAGATAAGGATCACTCCCTTGGAGATGATGGCCTATTCCCTGGCCAGGGAGCTCAGGGACGGGGAGATAGCCTTCGTGGGACAGGGGCACCCCATCGTGGCGGCCTGTCTGGCCAAGAAGTTCTTCGCCCCCAACCTGAAGATCCTGATGGAGGGGGGGATCTACGGCTCGGACCCCTACCGCCCCCCCTGGCACATCGCCGATCTGACGGCCAGCAGGGGATGCCGCATGCTCACGGACTTCGCAGGGGTCTTCCTTGGCATTCTCTCCAGGGGCTTCGTGGACGTGGGAATCCTGGGGTGCTCCCAGGTGGACAAGTACGGAAACATCAACACCACCGTGGTGGGGGACTACTTCAATCCCGTCCTGAGGCTTCCCGGGAGCGGGGGAGCCCATGAGGTGGGGGCCTTCGCCAAGAGGCTTCTCATCACCCTGGCGGGGGGAAGGTTCGTGGAAAAGCTGGATTACGTGACCACTCCGGGCTGGCTGGATGGGGGGGACTCCAGGAGGAGGGCGGGGCTGCCGGGGGGACCTGAGGTCCTCATCACCAAGAAGGGGATCTTCAGGTTCCACCCCGAGACCAAGGAGATGTACCTGGACGCCAGGTATCCCTGGGTCTCGGTGGAGGAGATAAAGAAGGACGTGCCCTGGGATCTCAAGCTGGCGGAGGATGGGGTGAAGGTGGCCCCCCTTCCCACCCCGGAGCAGCTCAGGTTCATCAGGGAGTTCTCCCCCCTGACCGCCCTCAGGAGGGACTACTACGTTATGGAGAAGCTCACGGAGAGGCACTGGATGCTGGAGCCCTCCGACGAGCCCCTCCTCACCAGGATAGTAGAGATAAGGGACGAGGAAAGGGAGGCCATAAAGAGGAGGATTGAGGAGAAGAGGAGGGCCAGGGGCAGCTTCTTCAAGAAGGAGATCGAGAGGTGGAGGGCCTCAGGCCAGTAGCTCCTCCAGCCCCAGCTCCCTGACCTTCTCCCTGGTGGGTATGCCGTTCCTGTCCCACCCCACCATCTCGTAGTAGGCGTCCAGCATCTCCTCAAAGGTCTTCCGGTCCAGCACCTGTCCCTGCGAGAAGCCGTCGGGGAGGGGCTCGGTGAAGAACCTGTCGGGCAGGGTATCGTCCTTCCGGCTTATCCCCTCCCTTACGTTGAAGAGCCTCTGGAGGGTCCAGATTCTCTCCCCCAGCCGGTCCACCCCGGCGGCATCCATCTCCCATCCCGTGACGGCGGAGAGGGAGGAGGCCATGAGCTCGGGGGTGAAGACTATGCCCGCGAAGAACTTGCAGAGCACGGCCGACTCCACCACCGTGTACCTCCTCTCCAGCGCCACCTCGGCCTTGACCTTTTCCCGGTCCAGGGCCTGCGGATCCATGGGGGAGTCCACCGGATACATCCAGGTCATGGTCCCTATGTCCAGGTATAGCATGCCCGTGGTGATGTGGCATCCCCCCCTGTTGCCCAGGGCGTAGGTGAGGGCCATCCCCTTCATCGCCCTGGGCTCATACCCCGCGTACTCCAGCCCCTTGGTCTGCATGGCGTACCTCTCCGCCCCCCTTCCCAGCCTCTGGGCCGCCCTCCGGGTTCCCTCGGCCAGCAGGTCCCCTATCCCCCTCCTCTCCCCGATCCTCTTTACCAGCTCCACCATGGTCTCCCTGTTGCCCCAGCTGAGGTCCAGCCCGTCCGCCTCCTCCTTCCGCAGGATTCCCTTCTCGTAGCACTCCATGGCGAAGGAGATGGCCCTCCCGCAGCTTATCCCGTCCATCCCGTACTCGTTCACCAGCTGGTGGCAGACCGCCACGGTCTCCAGGTCGGAGTTGCCGCATCCCGCCCCGAAGGTGTTGACGTGTTCGTACTCCGGGCCCCACACCACCATTCCCCGGTACGGGCCCGATCTCACCACCGAGACCCTTCCGCAGGCTATGGGGCATCCGAAGCATCCCACCCTCTTCACCAGGAGGGTCCTGGAGAGGGTGGGGCCGGAGAGCTTCTCCCACTCCTCGAACCAGCCGCTCTGGAAGTTCCTGGTGGGGAAGGCGGCTATGCCGCTGGTGAAGGAGGTCATGGCATCCGTTCCGTAGAGGTGGAGGGAGCGCACGAAGGGCTCGGACTTCCAGATCTCGTACATCCTCCCCACCAGCTCGGAGACCCTTTCGGGGTCCGCCACCTCCACCCCCCCGTGCCCCCTCACCGCCACCGCCTTCAGCCTTTTCGAGCCCATCACCGCCCCCGCCCCCGCCCTCCCCGCCGCCCTCCCCTCATCGTTGATGATGGAGGCGAACCTGACCAGCCTCTCCCCCGCCGGGCCTATGGCCGCCACCCTCACCTCCTGGTCCCCCAGCTCCTCCCTTATCCTGTGCTGGGCCTGGCTGGTGGTGGTCCCCCACAGGTGATCGGCGGGCCTCAGCTCCACGAAGTCGTCGTCTATCCAGAGGTAGACGGGTCGGGGGGAGACCCCCTCCACGATCAGCACGTCGTAGCCCGCGAACTTCAGCTCCGGCCCCCAGTGGCCGGCCGAGCTGGACCAGCCCAGGATGGAGGTGAGGGGGGACTTGAAGACCACCACGTACCTGCCGGTGGGTATCCTGGTGCCGGTGAGGGGTCCCGTGCAGAAGAAGAGCTTGTTGGCCTCCCCCAGCGGGTCCGCCCCCGGCGGCACCTCCCTGTACAGGAGGTAGCTCCCCAGCCCCACCCCTCCCAGGAACTTCCTGGCCAGCTCCGGGGGAAGGCCCTCCTTCCTTATCCTCCCGGTGGTGAGGTCGACCCTCAGAATCTTCCCGGCGTACCCCTTCATTTTCCGACTCCCAGCGCCTCCCCGGAGAGGGAGAGGGCCTCCAGAAGCTTTCTCCCGGCGGAGATCCTGTTTCTCAGGCTGGAGACCTCGGAGGTGACCAGCTCCAGGGCGTCGGTTGGACAGGCCTTGACGCACTCCGGATCCCCGTCGCAGAGATCGCACATCATCACCACGTGGCTCTCCTCATCCAGCACGATGGCCCCGAAGGGGCAGACGTTCAGGCACCAGGTGCAGCCTATGCACTTCTGCGGGTTCACCCTTATCCTGTGCTTCTCGTCCACCTCCAGCGCCCCCTCGGGACAGGAGCTCACACAGGGGGGCTTTTCGCAGAACTGGCAGCTCAGGGGCAGGAAGAAATAAGGGGGGACGAAGGTGACCCTGATGAGGGATTTCTTGGGGTTGTATCCCTTCTTCTTGGCCTCGGCACAGGCCAGTTCGCACGTTCTGCAGCCCGTGCACTTCTCCAGGTCCACCTTCAGGTACCTGCGCATTTTGACGTTTTGGCACCGGGGCTAAAAAGGCTATCCGTTCGGGCCGGGGCCAAGCTCGGAGAGGAACTCCACCCCCGGCAGCTCCATGAAGCTCCTCACCACCTCCTCCGGGCTCCCCTCCTTCACCACCTTCCCCTCCCACATCAGCAGGGACCGGTGGGAGATTTCCCTCACGAAGTCCAGGTGGTGACTCACCACCACCATGGTCAGGCCCAGCTCCCGGTTGAGGAGCTTCAGCGTGTTGGTGATTCCCCGAAGGGTTAGGGGGTCCAGGTCACCGAAGGGCTCGTCCAGGAAGAGGATGGCGGGGCGGAAGAGGAGCTCTAGGGCTATGGCCAGCCTTATCCTCTCCCCCCAGGAAAGCTCGAAGGTCTTCCTGTCCACCACCTCCTCCGGGAGCTGGCAGAGCTTCAGCGCGGGCTTTATCACCTTGGAGACGGCCTCCCAGGGGGCCACGGGAAAGAGCTCCTTCACCAGCTCCCTGTCCAGACCGAGCTCCTCCAGTCTGGCCTCCGCCTCCCTCTCCGGGTAATCGGAGAGCCTGTAGAGGGCATCCACCACCTCCTCCCTGAGCCCCAGCTCCTTTGCCCTTCGCTTGGCGTGGGCCAGGGCCCTCTCCCCCTTTACCCCCAGCCTGGCCATGGCCATCTCCCTGACCGAGGCGTGGTAGGGGAGGTCGAGCTCCTGATGGATCCTGCCTATCCTCCTCCTCACCTCCATGGCCCGGTAGCTGAGTCTGGTTATGTTCACCGTCCTCCCCTCCATCCGGTACAGGACCTCCCCCTCGTCGGGCAGCTCCAGGCCCGAGAGGAGCCTGAGGAGAACGGTCTTGCCCACCCCGGAGGGACCCACGATGGAGAGGATCTCCCCCTTCCTCACGTCGAAGCTGACCCCCTTCAGCTCGAAGGTCTCCTTGAGGACCTCGGCGTAGTACTTCTTCCTCAGGTTCCTGACCCTCAGGAGGATTCCCCGCCTGGGAGGGGAGAGGGGAAGGGGGGGCTCCAGTCCGGAGAGGAAGTGGGAGATCACCTCCTTGGGAGGCCCTATCTCCACCACCCTTCTCTCCAGCCACATCACCCTGTCGGAGAGGGCCAGGAGGAGGGAGGGCAGATGGGAGGCCACCAGCACCGAGATCCCCAGCTCCTCCCTGAGCCTCCTTATCTCTTCCACCGCCTGCTTTTTGGTGGCGGGGCAGGTCATGGTGACGGGTTCGTCCAGGAGGAGCAGCAGGGGCCTCTCCCCCAGGGCCAGCTGTCTGGCCAGCACCAGCCTCTGCTTCTCCCCCCCGCTGAGGGTGAAGGCCGGATGATTCTCCTTGTGAAGGAGGCCCACCGCCCCCAGGATCTCCCTGGCCCTCTCCCTGAGCCTGGCGAAGTCCTCGGAGTCCTCGGGGGGGAGGGGGAAGGACTCGTCCCCCGTCTCCAGGGCCTGGAGCCTCCTCATCACGTTCTCCAGCACCGTCCCCTGCCAGAGCCCGAAGGAGCGCTGCAGGTGGATGGCCGTAAGCCCCCTGAGCCTCAGGTAGTCCTCGGGAGGGGAGGAGGGGGTGAGGACCAGCCTCCCCAGCCTCACCTCCCCCTTCTCAAAGGGGAGGGAACCCCTGAGGATGCGGATCAGGGTGCTCTTTCCTCCCCCGCTCCTGCCTATGATGCCCAGGATCTCCCCCTTCCCCAGCTCGAAGGAGACCTCCTCCAGGGCCTCCACCCTCCCCCCTCCCTCCAGCGAGTAGCCCTTGCAGAGACCCCTCACGCTGAGAAGGGGCTCCATCTTACTAGAGAACTCGATGGGGCTAAAAGGGAGGCCCCACCCAGGAGTAGGAGGTGGTGAAGGAAGGAGTGGTCATCGTCTCCCCCGAGGTGTACTCCTACGGGGCCATGCTGATAGGGGGAGTTCTGAGGGAGGAGGGGTACAGGGTGAGGGTGAAGAGGGGGCTGGAGGGGATGGAGGGGGAGAGGTGGGTGGGGCTAAGTCTGACCTCCCTCTCCCACCTCAGGGAGGCCAGGAGGATCCTGCCCGCCCTCAAGAGCAGGGGGGCGAAGGTGGTGGTGGGGGGATCCATCACCCAGGTCCCCGAGCTGGTGCTGCGCCTGCTCCCGGAGGTGGATGCGGTGGTGGTGGGAGAAGGTGAGGAAACGGCCCCGGAGGTCTTCGAGGCCCTACGGGAGGGGAGGGAGCTGGAGGGGATCAGGGGGTTGGCCTTCCGCCGGGGGGAGGAGGAGGTGAAGACCCCACCGAGGGATCCTCCCCGCCTGGAGGGCAGGCCCCTCCCGGAGATACCGCCCGACGTCTGGAGGCAGGACATAAGGGGGGCCCAGGTCTACCTGGAGACCCACCGGGGATGCAGGGGCGGATGCGGCTTCTGCCAGGTCCCCTGCTTCTTCGGGAGGAGGGTTAGGTCCAGGCCGGTGGAGGAGATCGTGGAGGAGGTCAAGGCCTTCCTGGCGAAGGGGGTTCGCAGGTTCTCCCTCTTCGGGGGCACCTCCACCCATTACGGTGGGGACTTCGTGGAGCTGCTGGAAAGGGTGAGCGAGGTGGTGGGGCCTAGGAACCTCTCCGTTCCCGATCTGAGGGTGGATGAGGTGGAGGAGGAGGTGCTGGAGGCCCTCCGGAAGTACACCATAGGCTTCGTGATCTTCGGGATAGAGTCGGGCAGCGAAAGGATGTTAAGGAGGATGGGGAAGGGAATTACGGCGGAGGAGATAAGGGAAGGGGTGGAGAAGGCGAAGGAGGCGGGACTGGAGGTGGGAGGGGCCTTCATCGTGGGTTATCCCGGGGAGACGGAGGAGGATTATGAGGAGACCAGGAGGATGGTGGAGGAGCTGATGCTGGATGAGTACACCATAAGCCTGGCGGATCCCCTGCCCGGCACCCCCCTGGCCGAGCAGGTCCTCCTCCTCCCGGAGGAGGAGAATCCCGTCTTCCAGAGGGAGGAAAGGGGAAGGGGGAAGAGGCTTGGCCTGACGGTGGCGGAAAGCAGGGCCCTTGACCTCATGCTGACCGCCGCCTGCGCCCGCTCCAGGCCCATTCCCCTCACCGACTCCTTCTACAGGAGGCTGGTGGAGGAGGTGAGGAGGCAGGGGGAGGAGATAAGGGCCAACACCAGGGACCTCAAGAGGTGCCTGGCGGGAAGATGATCAGGGTTCTCATCAACGGCCAGGGGAGGGAGTGCCAGCCCGACCTTCCGGTTCTGGAGGTCCTCAGGCGGGCCGGCGTCCTCCACCGCCCCGACTGCAAGATCCTGGTGACTAGGAGGAAGGGGGAGGAGGAACCGAAGGAGTACCTGATGGAAACCACCAAGGGAAGCCTCGTCTTCAGGGTGGAGGAGGGGGCGCTGGGCTGGTGGAGGGAGAACTTCCGCCTCTTCCAGGGAAAAGAAATGTGGTGGGAGACGGCACAGGCGGTGGTCTTCGGGCCCGTGGACCTCAGAGGAAGGGGACTGGTTCCGGGGAAGGGAAGGAGGAGGCTGGAGGAGGGGGAGCTCTTCCTGGGCTTCGGGGGCTTCGATCCCTCCCAGGCCTTCCTCGGTCTGGCCAGGAGGCCCCACGAGGGAGTGTACGGGATACCGGAGGGATTCGTGCTGGGAGAGGTGGTGAGGGGCGAGCACGTGCTGGACGGGCTGGGGAGGGGGGACCAGCTCCTCTCCGTCTCCCCCCTGGTCAGGGAGAGGAGGGAAACGGTGAGGGGCAACCCGGCCTTCCTGAGGGTGGAGGAGGGAATGGAGATCTTCACCTTCGTGGAGGTGAACCTCCTCCCGGAGGCCGTGAGGGGGGCGGAGCACCTGCTGGGGGTCCTCAGGGAGGGGGTCTTCAGGGTGGATTGGGAGGGTTCCTCCTTCCTCTCCATGGAGGGGGTGCCCGTGGACGGCCTTCCCCCCGAGAACACCGTCATGAGGTTCAGGGGGGCCGTGACCGTCAGGAACGCCGGGAAGAGGGCGGGGGCCCTTTACCTCTACCGTAGGGATGCCCCGCCCTCCCCCCATCACAGCGTGGTGGGAAGGGTGGGCAGGGGGGAGGAGCTGCTCGACCACGCCTGCCGGGGGGAGAGGTTGCTCGTCCGGACCGTCCCGCGCAGGCTGGTGGTGGTGGGGATGACGCAGGGGGAGGCCTCCCGTCTGCTGGGGGAGGAGGGGATAAGGCACGTGAGGGTGGGGGATGAGAGGGACGAGGCGCTCATCATAGAGCAGAGGCCGGAGTTCAGCCTGGAGGTCAAGCGGGAAGGCGTGGTGGCCACCCTGGGGGTGGATCCGGTGCACGTGGTGAGGATAAGGCTGTGGGAGGACAGGGCCCCCAGGAGCGTGGCCCACTTCCGGGCGCTGGCGGAGATGGTGACCTCCCCGGTGGGGAAGCTGAGCATCATAGCCCGCACGGAGGAGGTGGTCCTCCTCTCCAGCGTGAGGGGGAGGACCTTCAGGCCCGTTTCCCCCGAGAACGTGGCGGAGGGGGAGGTGGAGGAGGGAGTGCTTGGCATCACCAATTCCTTTCGCAGGCTGACGGGTCTGGCTGGGGTCAGGCTCAAGCCCAGCAGGAGCTTCGGCCCCACCGGAGAGGCTTTAGAGGCCACCAACCTGATAGGAAGGGTAATCGCGGGAATGGAGGCCCTGAGGAACGGAAAGGAGGGTGATGTGATATACGTGATGGAGGAGTGAAGGAGGTAAGGCTGCTGGTGCTCTCCCCCTCTTCTCCCCTCAGCCCCGGGGCCCTTTACCGCCACCTGGTGAGGGAGGGGTTCAGGCTTAGGATGAAGGAGACCTGCTTCGGGCTGGTGGTGGAGGGGGAGAGGGAGGAGGTGGAGAGGGCCGTCAGGAAGGCCAGGGAGCTGGACCCCTTCGGAATCTTCTCGAAGCCCAGGGCCTATCCGCCTGGGGACCCCCGGATATGCAGGGCCTCCAGGGGAGGAGGTCCCAGGATGGGCTTCTGCTTCCTGGACTACGAGGTGGAGAAGCTTCCCCTCCTCTCCGAGGCCCTGAGGGAGCCGGGGGAGGAAAGGGAGGAGGAGGGGAGGAGGAGAAGGCTGGAGGTGCGGGAGCTCAGGGAGATCCTGAAGGAGGAGCTGGCTTGAGGGTTTTCATCTTCCCGCCCAACAGCCTGATCCTGCACGAGCTGGTGGAGAGGTTCGGCCACACCCCCCTCTCGCTGGGCAGGGCGATGGGAGAGAGGGTGAGGGATCCTGGTCTGGACAATCCTCCCCTGAACCTGACGGAGGAGGACCTGGTCAGGGGGCTCAAGTACGTCTCCATAGAGGCCCCCTCGGGCGTCAGGGGGAGGATGGGGGTGCTGGGCCCTATGGTGGAGCAGGCGGAGGCGGCCGTGGTGGTGAGGAACGCCGATTACGCCTTCGGTTGCTCGGGCTGCGCCAGGGCCAACCTCCAGGTCCTGTATCTGCTCAGGAGGAGGGGAATCCCGGTGCTGGAGGTGGAGTACCCGAGGGACAGGGAGGAGGCGAGGAGGATGGTTAGGAGGATAGCGGAGTTCCTGAGGGGGTTGGGGAAGTGACCAGGATAGCCCAGCTCTCCTGCGGGACGGAGTGGAGCGGGATCCAGGCCATGCTGGAGAGGGCGGCGGCCATGGTGGGGGCGGAGCTCTTCTTCCCCGAGGTGTCGCTCGAGGACATAGACCGGGCGGTGGAGGAGGTGGGGCTGGAGGTGCAGAGCCCCAACCTCCGCCTCATGCTCGCCAGGGCGAAGGCCCTGGCCGACGGGGTTCCCGCGGATGGTGCCCTCATCCTCACCTGCTTCAGGTGCGCGGAGGGGGTGCTGGCCAAGCAGGCGGTGAGGAGGTACCTGCAGGAGAGGACCAACCTCCCCCTGGTCATGTACTCCTTCACCGAGAGGCCCAAGCTGGGGGAGCTCCTCATCAGGATGGAGGCCCTGGTCACGCTGGCGGAGAGGAAGGCCCTGCTTGCCAGGGAGAGGCAGGAGGGGCTGACCCTGGGCATAGACTCCGGCTCCTCCACCACCAAGGCCGTGGTGATGAGGGACAACGAGATCATAGGGACGGGCTGGGCACCCACCACGGAGGTGGTGGAGGCGGCGGAGAGGGTGAAGAGGGAGGCCCTGAGGCAGGCCGGGGTAAAGGAGGAGGAGATAGAGGGGGTGGGGGTCACGGGATACGGGAGATACCTGCTGGGGGAGGTGATGAAGGCGGACCTGGTCCAGGAGGAGCTGACGGTGGTTTCCAAGGGGACGGCCTTCCTGGCCGGGGTGCAGAGGGGTGAGGCCACGGTGATAGACATAGGGGGGCTGGACAACAAGGTGATGACCCTCCTCAACGGCATCCCCGACAGCTTCAGCATGGGGGGGATCTGCGCGGGCTCCTCCGGGAGGTTCCTGGAGCTGGCGGCGGCCAGGCTGGGGGTGGATGTGGTCACGCTGGGGAAGCTGGCCCTGCAGGGGGATCCCGAGAGGGTGAGGATGGACAGCTACTGCGCCATCTTCGGGATCCAGGACCTGGTCTCCGGGCTTGCCAGCGGCAGTTCCAGGGAGGACATAGCGGCGGCGGCCTGCAGGAGCGTGGCCAGGCAGGTTTTCGAGACCCAGCTGCAGGAGATAGACCTCAGGCTTCCCGTCATAGAGGTGGGGGGAACGGCCCTGGTGGAGGGGCTGGTGAAGGAGATGAGGGAGATCCTGAAGGTGGACATAAGGGTGCCGAAGTTCCCGCAGTTCGGGGGGGCGGTGGGGGCGGCCCTCCTGGTCTCAGGGAGAAGATGAGCGAGAAGGTCTTTGCGGAATCCCTGGATCCCTCCTACCAGCACGGCTACGGGGTCCTCATGGCCAAGGTGATAGCGGAGCACGCCCTCTCCGACCTGGGCCTGGGGGGGGCGGTGGAGGAGATGAGGATCCTGGTGGACATCGGGAAGCCCCTGTTCGCCGTCAGGGTGAGGTTGGGTCCTTCCCTGCCTCCCGTGAGGGTGAAGGACTGCGCCAGGGTGCAGGAGGCCCAGGATGGCGTACACGTCTACCTGCTGGACGAGACGCACGCCCCCTCCCTGGCCAGGATCCTGAGGGAGAGGTTCGGGGGGAAGCTGGAGCAGCTGGACCGGTGGGAGGTGGTGGTCCCCGCCGGGGAGGCGAGGGCGGGGGAGCTGGAGGAGATGGTGGTGAGCAGGCCCTCCGAAACCCTGCTCGACAGACTGCTGGATGCCGTGCAGAGGGTGATACCGGTGGGCTTCAGGGTGGGGTACTCGGAGAGGACGGGGAACTCCCTCCTGTTGGTGGCGAGCGAGAACCCGATCAGGGAGGAGTGGGTGGAGGAGGTGAAGGAGGCCCTCCGCAGGCCCCCCTCCCCCATTCCCCCCGAGAGGATGGAGGCAATAAGGAGGAGGGTGGAGAAGGCCGAGGTGGAGGCGAAGTTCAAGGAAGGGGCCATGCCTTTCAAGTGGTAGCTTGCCCGGCTTCCTCTTCGAGGGGGGAGGGTACCGGCACCAGGAGATGCTCGAGCTGGTGGAGGACCTGGGAGGGGCCATCCTGCAGGTCAGGCTGGTGGGCTCGGAGGTCACCATCACCTTCTCCGTTCCCGGGGAGGACGTGTGGGCGGTGGAGGAGCTGGCCCGGGACCTGCAGGGGAGGTTGAGGAGGCTCCCCCTGCTGGGTTCGGAGATAGCGGTGGTTTCCCCCACCATCACCCGCCACCACCTCCCCCACCCCCTCTGTGACGTGGCGGAGTACCTGCGCAGAGAGGGGGCCAAGACCAACATGATAGGCCTGGCCAGGGGACCGGGGCAGAGGATCTGCCAGATCAGCGAGGAGGAGAGGAGGCTGATAGAGGAGCACGACGCGGCCGTCTTCGTGCTGGGGAACTTCGAGCACTGCTTAAGGGAGCACAAGTGGAGGCTCTTCAAGGATCTCTCCGTCCCGGTGGTGGTGACGGGTGGCCCCGAGCTCCCCTCCCTCCCCCACGCCTTCGCCTACATCTCCGGAATGGGGAGGCTGCCCTACCGGGCCAGGACCTTCACGGAGATAGGAAAGCTGGAGGAGGTGGCCAGGGCGGTGGAGAGGGCGCTGGAGGAGAGGAGGAGGAAACTGGAGCAGGATCCCCCCCTCCTCTCCCCGCTCGTGCTCAAGGCGGAAATAGAGCGAAAGCTAGGGGAGGTCCTGAGGGGAGGGGCCCCCTTCCCCGTGACCCCGCAGCTTAGGGGGGTGAGGGTGAAGCTTCCCTTCTCCCGGTTCGCGGAGAGGCTGGCGGAGCTGGAGGTGGCGGGCCACAGGCTCGGGGAGATAGCGGAGATACGCAGGTCGGTGATGAGGGATTACATCCTGGTCCACCTCCTCCCCCTCTCCAGGGTGGGGGCGGGTCCGGGGTTAATAAGAGGGGCCGTCCAGGGTTGAAGGTGGAGGAGGAAAGGCCCGAGGTGGAGGTCTTCCCCTACAGGCTTCCCAGCGATGAGACGGTCTCCAGGTTTCTCACCCTCCTCAGGGAGATGGGAGGGGTGTGCAGGGTGATGATGCTGGGCCCCTCCATTTCCTACCGCAAGGTCATCAGGGTGGGAGAGAAGCCGATAACCCTGTACATACAGGTGGGAAAGTTCTGGGTGGAGATGGAGAGCCTGGAGCGGCTGGAGGACCTGAAGAGGATCTGCCAGCAGGTCTTCCCCTACGGCTTCGAGCTGAGGGTGGGGAGGTTCGGCCTCGCGAAAGAGGCCCTGAGCGGGAGGAGGATGGTGCTCAGGATGGACACGCTGGAGGGTGAGGGGTGAGGATAGGGAGGAAGTGGAGGGTGGTGGACTGCAGGGAGACGGCCGGGCTGGGGCTGGGGGGAGGGCTGGCCCAGCGCGGGACGCTGGCCGAGGCCGCCGAGCCCGACCTCATCGTCCTCTCCATGGGTCCCAGCCCCAGGCACATCACCAAGCCCGTCTGCGAGATCACCTACGGCCTGAGGGAGGCGGGCTTCAACGTCAGCGTGTTGGTCCTGAAGGCCGGCATAGGCCCTCCCGAGGAGCTCATGGACCAGGTGGTGGGGGCGGCCTACTCCAGCCTCTCCCCGGAGGAGGAACAGCAGATCCGCAGGCACAAGCTCGCCCTCATCCACGTGGGGAACGTTCCCAGGCACTTCATCCCCAAGGTGAAGGTCTTCCTGAGGAACGTGGAGATCCCCGCCATCGTGGTCTCCCAGGCCCCCGTGACCCTCCAGGACTTCGCGGCGGAGGGAATAAGGACCAGCGAGTTCGAGCCGGAGGTTCCCGAGACCAAGGGAATGGTGGTGGAGGTGGTCACGGGGGTGATAAGGGGACAGTCCTGCCCCCAGGACAAGCTGGACGAGATCGTGGGCAAGGTAAGGTACTGGATGGAGAGGGTGAAGGATGGACAGGCATGTCTGGGAAGTGGCCAAGGCTAGGGTGGTGGTGGAGGGGGGAAGGGTGGTGGAGGTGGGGGAGCCCCTCACCGAGTTCTGTCCCGTGCTGGAGGCCCTCACCGGGGAGGGGAAGAGGACCAGGGAGGGGGTGAGGGAATCCATGGAGAGGAGGATAGAGCTGCTGGGCCTCTGCACCCCGAGAAGGGTCCTGGAGGTGGAGGGGATGGGGGTGGGCTTCGGGGCCTCCGAGTGCCTGGCCACGGCCCTGGAGAGGGGGGTGGTGGAGACCACGGTGACGGTTTGCGAGGGGGCGGGGACGGTGCTCACGGACAGGCCCGAGCTGGTTCAGGGGATAGGGATGGCGATGAGCGCCCTCCTGGAGACCAGCCCCATCCCGGAGGTGATCAGAAGGCTGCAGGAAAGGGGGGCGGTGGTCCTGGACCCCTCCACGGCCAGGATGGACCAGGTGGAGGGGGTGAGGAGGGCCCTGTCCATGGGTTACCGCAGGGTGGGGGTGACGGTCACGGGTCCCGAGGCCCCCTTGATAGAGGAGCTCAGGGAGCTGGAGGGGAGGGAGGGGGCCACCCTCCTCCTCATCGTGGTCCACACCACGGGGGTGGGGGAGGAGTTCCTTCCCTTCCTGCGCAGGGCGGACATGGTCCATGCCTGCGCCTCCAGGGTGGTCAGGGAGGGGCTGGCCCCGCTGGCCAGGGCCTCCTTCGGCAGGAGCATACCCGTGTACGCCCTGACGGAGCTGGGGGAGAGGGTGCTGAGGATGCAGGAGGAAAAGGTCAGGAGGGAGGAGAGGGGGGTGAGGGTGGAAGTCCCCCGTCCCCCCCACCCCCTGCGCTGAACCATGGAGCTGGGGGAGGGCGTTTACCTGGTGAAGCCGGGGAGGGTGATCTACGATGAGGCCTCCGTGCTTTACGCCTCCTCCTCCGTGGTGCTGATCGAGGACGGGGAGCTCATCCTGGTGGACACCGCCCTGGAGGAGGACTGGCCCCTGATCGAGGAGGGAATAAGGAGGGCGGGATTCAGGCCCTCCCAGGTGGGGGTGGTGGTGAACACCCACCTCCACCCCGATCACACGGGTTGCAACCACAGGTTCGAGGCCAGGCGCTACGCCCATCCGCTGGAGATAAGGAGGGTGGGAACGGAGGGCTATCTCCCCTGTCCCGCCAGGCTCTCGGAGAGGGTCTGGGTGATGGAGACCCCGGGACACGTGGAGGGACATCTCTCGGTGGTCTGCGGGGGGGTGGTGGTGGCCGGCGATGCCATTCCCACCAGGAGGCACTACGAAGAGGGGATCATCCCCAGGATTCACACGGACGCCGGCAAGGCCAGGGAGAGCATGAGAAGGATAGCGGAGGTGGCGGAGGTCATCGTTCCCGGTCACGATCTTCCCTTCCGCGTGAGGAGGAGAGCGTGAAGGGCTTCTCCACCAAGGCGGTGCACGGGGGGGAGGAACCCTGCCCCGTCACCGGCTCCCACGCCGTCCCCCTCTACCAGACCTCCACCTTCGTCCTGGGGAAGGAGCTTCCCCCCAGGTACGTTTACACCAGGCATGGGAACCCCACCCAGGAGGTGCTGGAGAAAAAGGTGGCCCTGCTGGAGGGAGGGGAGGCGGCCCTGGCCACGGCCTCAGGGATGGCGGCCATCCTCACCTCCGTGCTCACCCTGGCGGGGAAGGGGGAGAAGGTGGCCTTTTCCGCGGCGGTCTACGGTGGCACCTACAGCCTGGCCAGGAACCTCCTGCCGAGGCTGGGGATGGAGGTCATGATGTTCGATCCCAGGAGCAGGGAGGAGGTGGAGGAGGTACTCAGGAGGGGGGCGAGGGTCCTCCTGCTGGAAACCCCCACCAACCCCACCCTGGACGTGGTGGACCTCGGGGAGGTCTGCGACCTGGCGGAGGAGAGGGGGGCGAGGGTGATCGTGGACAACACCCTCATGACCCCTTACTACCAGAGGCCGCTGGAGCTGGGGGCGGAGGTGGTGGTGCACAGCGCCACCAAGTACCTTTGCGGCCACGGGGACGCGCTGGGAGGGGTGGTGGTGGGTAAGGAGGAGTTCATCTCCGAGGCCAGGAGGGTAATGGTCCTGACCGGTGGGTCCATCAGCCCCTTCAACGCCTGGCTCATCGTCAGGGGCATCAAAACCCTTCCCCTCAGGATGGAGAGGCACAGCCAGAACGCCCTCAGGGTGGCGGAGTTCCTCCGTTCCCATCCCAGGGTTAAGGGGGTGAGGTACCCTGGTCTCCCCGACCATCCCCAGCATGAGCTGGCCAGGAGGCAGATGAGGGGGTTCGGGGGGATGGTTTCCTTCGAGCTGGGAGGAAGGGAGGAGGCTTACAGGATGATGGGGGGGCTGAGGCTGATCAGGTGCGCGGTAAGCCTGGGAGACGTGTGCTCCCTCATCGAACACCCCTTCACCATGACCCATCGCTCCCTCCCCGAGGAGGAGAGGGAGAGGCGAGGGACTGGTGAGGCTCTCGGTGGGGGTGGAGGATGCGGAAGATATAATAGAAGATCTGGGGAGAGCGTTAGATGCCCTCTGAGGACATGGACAGGATCTTCCATCCCCGGGGGGTGGCGGTGGTTGGGGCCTCCCCCAACCCCTCCAAGTTCGGTTTCATCTTCTACTACGGCCTGAAGAACTCGGGGGCCCCGGTCTACCCCGTGAACCCCAACGAGAGGGAGGTCCTGGGGGACAGGTGCTATCCCACGGTGGACGCCATCCCGTACGAGGTGGACTACGCCGTGATCTCCATCCCAGCCCCCTCCGTTCCCAAGGTGATAGAGGACTGCGGGCGAAAGGGGGTGAAGGCGGTGAGCATCTACACCGCGGGCTACGGGGAGGAGGGGACGGAGGAGGGGAGGAGGAGGGAGAGGGAGCTGGCGGAGACGGCCAGGAGGAGCGGGGTGAGGGTGATAGGCCCCAACTGCATAGGGATTTACTGTCCCAAGGGGAGGCTCTCCTTCTTCGCCGGCCTTCCCCTGGTGGAGGGGGAGGTGGCCTTCCTCTCCCAGAGCGGAGGACATGCGGAGGAGCTGGCCTACAAGGCGGAGAACTGGGGGATCAGGTTCAGCAAGATCGTGAGCTTCGGGAACGCCTGCGACGTGACCCCTGAGGAGCTGCTCGAGTACCTGGGGGAGGATCCTGACACGAAGATCATAGGGATGTACGTGGAGGGCTCGAGGGACGGGAGGAGGTTCTTCGAGGTCCTGCGAAGGGTGGCGGCCAGGAAGCCCGTGGTGGTCTGGAAGGGAGGGGAGACGGAGGCTGGGGCGAGGGCGGTGGCCTCTCACACGGGCTCCCTGGCCGGCTCCGTCCAGGTGTGGAGGGCGGCCCTGAGGCAGGCGGGGGCCATCCAGGTGGAGGACTTCGAGGAGATGGCGGACGTCCTTCACGCCCTGAGCCGTTTGCCCCTCCCCCGGGGAAGGAGGGTGGCCGTGGTGGGGGCGGGAGGGGGGGCGGGGGTGGCCTCCACGGATGCCTGCGAGAAGAACGGCCTAAGGGTGGCCCCCCTGTCCGAGGAGACCGTGAGGAGGCTGGAGGAGGTGGTTCCCACCCCCGGGACCTCCGTGAGGAACCCCGTGGACCTCTCCTACTTCGCGCTCTTCGACTTCTCCCTGATGGGGAGGTGCGTGGAGATCCTGGCCTCCGACCCTGGGGTGGATGCCATCATCGCCCACGTGAGCCACCTGGACATGATGATGAAGGCCCTCCCCACCAGCCCCGAGGAGGAGGTGCTGCACGTCATGGCGAGGGTGAAGGAGAGGATGAGGGCCTTCCCTGAGAAGCCCCTGGCCCTGGTGCTGGCCCTGGAGTCGGACTTCGAGATCCAGAAGAGGAAGGTTGAGATGAGGGGGAAACTGGTCAGGGAGGGCTTCTGCGTTTTCCCCACCACCGCCAGGGCGGCCAGGGCCCTCTCCCACCTGGCCTTCCTGAGGGAATTCAGGGAGAGGAGGGCTAGAGCGGAGGCTTCCCAGGGTTCATGAGGTGGAGGGGATCCACCAGATCCTTCAGGGCCCTCCACAGCCTCCCGTACTCCCCCAGCCTCCTGCTGTCCACCACGCCGGGGAAAGGCCTGAACCAGCCGTAGATCCCCACCTTCAGCAGGGCCTTCATGATCTCCCGGTGCAGCCTCCTCATCTTCCTGACCTGCTCGGGGTCCCCGGCGTCCCAGAGGATGCAGGGATCGTTGTAGGCCAGCTGTCCGTGGAAGGGGGCCACGGGAACGGCCTCGTAGTGGAACTCGTCGAAGCCGTACCTGAAGCTTATCTCCCTGCAGACCCGGTAGTACTCCGGGGCCAGCTTCATGATCCCGTAGAAGGAGCAGCCGTAGAGGTTACCCTTCTTCCACCCCCTCACGCTGGTCCTCTCCCAGATCTCGTCCTTCACCATTTCCTCCTCCACCTCGGGCGGGAGGGGAAGGAGGGTTCCCCCGTTCTCCTCCACGATCCTCCTCATCCTCTGCTCGTCCCTTTCCGCCCTCTCCCTGTCCCCCGCCACGTAAAGCCACATGGTGAAGAGGTCCTCCTCCCCCAGAGCCTCGGTGAGGCCCTCCAGCCTTCCCCCCCTGGTCAGGGTTCGCAAGGAGGAGGGGGTGAAGGTCATGGTCCAGCAGGCCTCCACCACGTCCCTCACCGTGAGCTCGATGGCCGGTCTGACCATGGATTCGTAGTTCGGGAAGGAGGCCATGAAGGGCTTGATCACCTCGGGCATGGGGTAGAGCCTTATCGTCCCCTTGGTGATCACCCCCATGGTCCCCGGGTTGGCCTGGAAGAGCTTGCAGAGGTCGGGGCCGTTGACCAGGTTGCAGTAGGGTAGGGGGCGGGAGGTGGGGGTGTTGAGGGATCCCGTGCGGAGCAGGCGCCCGTCGGGAAGGACCACCTCTATGGAGATGAGGTGATCGGTCCCGTACCTGGTGGCGGGCCCGTAGATCCCCCTGAGCATGTAGTTGGCCAGCACGGAGGCGGTGGAGGGGGCCCAGGGGGTGATCACCCTCAGCCCCGTCTTCCTCACCTCGTTCACCAGCTGTCCGAAGCTTACCCCCGGCTCTATGGTGGCCGTCATCATCTCCTCGTTGATCTCCAGGATGCGGTTCATCCTCCTGAGGTCCAGGAGGATCCCGCCCCTGCTGGGGATGCACAGTCCCTTCCTGTTGATCCCGGAGGCCAGCGGGACCACCGGGATCCTGTACCGGTAGGCCAGCCTGAGGACCCTCCGCACCTCCTCGGTGGAGCCGGGCCTGACCACCAGGTCGGGGCGGTGGGGGGGAACCAGGAAGAACTGGTCGTCCCTCTCGAAGGGCACCAGGTCGGAGGGATCGGAGGATACATTCTCCTTCCCCACCACCTCCGCCAGCTTCCTCTCCACCTCCCTGAGCCTGGCCCTCATGCCAGCGCCACCTCCAGCAGCTCGCTCAGGTCCCTCACCTCCACCTTCCCCCGGCCGGCATCGCCCAGGTTACGCTTGCAGAAGGGACAGGTGGAGACCAGGACCTCCGCCCCCGTTCCCCCCGCCTCCTCCAGGCGCCTGGTGGCCGACCAGAGGGCGAAGTCCGGGAAGGCCGCCTTCACCCCGCTCCCCGCCCCGCAGCACCAGGAGTTCTCCCTGGACCTCCTCATCTCCACGAATCCCTCCCCGTACATCCTCCTCAGGAGCTCCCGCGGTGGATCATAAACTCCCATCCCCCTCCCCAGGTGGCAGGGATCGTGGTAGGTGACCCTCCTGCCGTCCCCCTTCAGTTCCCTTCCCGAGAGGATCCGGAGGAAGTACTGGCTGGTGTGGAGGAGCTCCAGCCCCAGCTCCCTCCCGAGCAGCCTGGGGTAGTCCCTGGAGAAGGTTCGGTAGCAGCCGGCGCAGGAGAAGACCACCGTCCTCGCCCCGGCCCGGTGCAGGACCTCCAGGTTGTGCCTGGCCAGCTCCCTGGCCAGCCTCCTCTGCCCGGTGCGGAGGAGGGGGGAGCCGCAGCACCACTCCTCCTCCAGCACGGTGAACTCCACCCCGGAGCGCCGCAGCACCTCCGCCGTGGACCTGGCTATCTCCCGCTGGCGGTAGGAGGAGGTGCAGCCCACGAAGTACACGATCTCCGCCCTCTCCGGGAGCTCCCCTTCCAGCCAGGCAGTTCTTTCCTCGTGCCTCTCCCGGTACGGGTTGTGGTTCCTCCTGATGCTCTCGGCGTAGGCCTTCTGCTCCGGCAGCGGCCCGTATCCCCGCTCCACCAGCCTGGCCTTCAGCTCCTCGAAGAGCTCCACGTGTTCCACCCTGAGCCCCGTCAGATCCTTGCACTGCTGGTGGCAGGCCCCGCACCCCAGGTCGCTGAAGAAGATCTGGAGGGTCCGGGGGGTGGGCCTGAGCTCCCCGGAGAGGAGGGCCCTGGCCAGCTCCATCTTCCCCGCGGCCGAGAAGGATTCGAAGCCGAAGTAGGCGTAGGTGGGGCAGATCGGGAGCCACTCGTCCAGGGCGTGCCAGTCGGCGAAGTTGCAGAGGTGGCAGTGAAGACAGTGGTAGAGCTCCCTCAGGAGCCCCTCCACCTTCATCGACCTCCTTCCCTCCCTTCCCTTAAAAAGTTTTGGCGGGAGAAGGAGTTTTCACGCAAGGGATGGAACCGAGCTTATTTTGTACTTTGAGGAAGATTTCTTCTCCCTTAGAGGCCGGGCCCCGGTCGCGGGGCGGACCCTCTATCTTTATCGGGGAACGGGGCATTTTCTTCGATGGAGGAGGTAAGGGTTGAGCCCCTCCGTCCCTCCGATGCCCCGGAGATAGAGAGGCTTTTCAGGGAGGTCTGGCCCCGGGCCAGGGAGTACCCGGAGGAGTGGAGGAGGAAGAGGACCCTCCCTAGGGAAAAGATTTTAGAGGAGATGGAGAAGGGAATCTACTATTTCGGGGTAAAAAAGGAGGGGAGGCTGGTGGGAGTGTACAAGGCGGTCCCCCGGGGCGAGGAGGTGTGGGGGGAGCACCAGACGGTGGCCCCGGAGTGGAGGGGGAAGGGGCTGGCCCTGGCCATGTACCGGCAGCTGCTGGAGTTCGCCAGGGAGAAGGGATTCAAGAGGGTGGTGGTGAACATCCTCCCCCAGCAGGAGGCGAGCCTGAGGTGCGTGCAGAGGCTGGGCTTCAGGAAGAGGGGGGAGCCCTGGGAGCAGTGCAGGGGAATGTGGGTCCAGACCTACGAGAAGGAGGTGGAGGGCTGAGGGGAAAGGGGCTGAAGGATCTCTTCTCCATGCAGGAGGGGGAAGCGGGCTTCCTGGAGGAGCTGAGGGGGGAGGTGGGGGATCAGGAGCCGGAGGTCTGCTTCCAGTGCATGAGGTGCACCAGCGGGTGCGACGCCTTCAGGTTCCGGCCCTCCTTCAGGCCCCACCAGCTGGTGGGCTTCGCCAGGCTGGGGCTCAGGGAGAGGATGGTGGGAACGGAGGTGATCTGGAGCTGCACCACCTGCCATTACTGCAGGGAGGTCTGCCCCCAGCGGGTGGCCCCGGTGGAGGTGGTGAAGGCTGCCAGAAGGGTGGCCGTGAGGGAGGGGAGGACGGTGGAGGGGCACAGGAGGATAGCGGGCTACCTGGTGCAGACGGGACACCTGGTCCCGGTGAACGACACGGTGAGGGGGCAGAGGGAGAGGCTGGGTCTGCCGGGCAACCCCCCCACCACTCATGCCTTCCCGGAGGCCCTGGAGGAGGTGAGGAGGCTGGTGGGACGCACGGGCTTCGCGAGGCTGCTGGGGGTGGAGAGGGATGGCTGAGTATGCCTTCTACCTGGGGTGCATCACCCCCAACCGGTACCCGGGGATAGAGGCGGCCACCAGGAAGGTTTTTTCCAGGCTGGGGATGGAGCTGAGGGACCTGGAGGGGGCCTCCTGCTGCCCCGCCCCCGGGGTGGTGGGCTCCTTCGATGCCCTCACCTGGCTCGTGCTGGGGGCCCGCAACCTCTCGCTGGCCGAGGAGAGGGGGCTGGACGTGCTGACGGTATGCAACGGCTGCTTCGAGACCCTCTTCGAGGTGAACAGGCTGCTGAGGGAGGATGCGGGGCTCAGGGAGAGGGTCAACGGCCTCCTGGCGGAGGTGGGGAGGAGGTACCTGGGAAGGGTGGAGGTCCATCACTTCACCAAGGTGCTGCACGACTACGGGGTGGAGGAGCTGAGGAGGAGGGTGGTGAGGCCCCTGCCCCTGAGGGTGGCGGTGCACTACGGCTGTCACCTGCTTCGCCCCTCGGAGAAGAAGGGACTGGACAATCCGCTGGCCCCAAGGCTGGTGGACGAGCTGGTGGAGGCGCTGGGGTGCGAGAGCGTGGACTACCCCAGCAAGCTCATGTGCTGCGGGGCGGGGGGAGGGGTGAGATCGGCCTTCCTGAAGTACTCGCTGGAGTTCACCCGGAAGAAACTCCGGGAGCTCGGGGAGAGGGGGGTGGACTGTCTGGTGGACGTGTGCTCCTTCTGCCACCTCCAGTTCGACAGGGGACAGAGAGAGATAGAGGAGCTCTTCGGGGAGACCTTCGGGATGCCGGTGGTGCACTATTCCCAGCTCCTGGGTCTGGCCCTGGGCTTCTCCCCCTCGGAGCTCGGCTTTGACCTCCACGCCGTTTCCTGCGAGCCCCTCCTGAAGAAGCTGGGTTTCTAGAAAAATTTTTAGAGAGGGGAGGGGGGAGGGGAAAGATGCGAAGGGTAGCGGTGGTGGGGATAGGGCACACCAAGTTCGGGAAGTGGGAGAACCGGACGGCGGTGGAGCTCTTCGCCGAGGCCGCCACCCAGGCCATGCAGGATGCCGGAGTGGAGGGAAAGGAGATAGAGGCCCTCTTCGTGGGCTCGGCCCTGGGAGACTTTGGGGAGGGACAGGCCATGATTCAGACCCAATGCCGGGCGGAGCTGGGGCTGGGGCTCATCCCCTCCACCAGGTTAGAGGGTGCCTGCGCCTCCTCCACCGTGGCGATCAGGAATGCGTACCTGTGGGTGGCCTCGGGGGAGTGCGATGTGGTGCTGGCGGGGGGGACGGAGAGGGTGCTTCCCATGGGCACGCCGCTGGCCACCAGGACCTTCGCCATGGCCATGCATGCTTACTACGAGGTCCCCGCGGGCCTGACCTTCCCAGGGGTCTTCGCCCTGGTGGCCAGGCTTTACTCCAGGGTCTACGGAATACCGCTGGAGAGGCTGAGGGAGCAGATGGCCCACGTGTCGATCCAGAACCACAGGCACGGGGCCAGGAACCCCCTGGCCCAGTTCTACGGGAAGTACGAGAACCTGAAGGTGGAGGACGTGCTGAACTCCAGGATGGTCTGCGATCCCCTCACCCTCCTGGACTGCTGCCCCTTCACGGACGGCGCCGCCGCCGTCGTGCTGTGCGCCGAGGAGAAGGCCAGAAAGTACACCGATACCCCCATCTACATCCTGGGGACGGGGCAGGGCACGGGAGGGCCGATGGGACTCTTTGAGGAGGAGCTGGTGAAGCCCCCCTCCCGGGTGGCCTCGGCCAGGATGGCCTTCAAGAAGGCCGGCCTGGAGCCCAAGGACATCCAGGTGCTGGAGCTGCACGACTGCTTCACCTCGGCGGAGCTCGTGGCCCTGGAGGCCATGGGCTTCTTCCCGGAGGGGAAGGCTGGCGAGGCGGTGGAAGACGGGCAGACCGAGATAGGGGGCAAGATCCCCACCAACATGTCCGGGGGGCTGATAGGGAAGGGACATCCCATCGGGGCCACCGGGGCCTCGCAGGTCTGCATGATCGTCCAGCAGATGAGGGGGGAGGCGCCCAAGGGGAACCAGGTGGATCCCGTTCCCGAGTTCGGGATGGTGGACACCATGGGAGGAGCCTACGGCACCCTCTGCCACCTCATCCTGGGGAGGGTGAAAGGGTGAGCAAGGCCCTGTGGACGGCGGAGTACGAGGAGGAGCTGAGGAAGGGAAGGCTGCTGGGGGTGAGGTGCAGGAAGTGCGGGACCGTCACCTGCCCCCCTCTGGCCACCTGTAGGAAGTGCGGGGGGAGGGAGCTGGAGAGGGTGGAGCTGAGCGGGAGGGGGGAGCTCATGACCTTCACCGTGGTGAGGGTCCCGCCCGAGGGCATGGAGGGACCCTATGCCGTGGGCCTGATCAGGACGGACGAGGGGCCCTGGGTGATGGGGAGGCTGGAGCTCCCGGAGGGGGCGGGGCAGGAAATGCTGGGGAAGAGGTTCAGGCTGGCGGGGGTCTTCGTCTGGTCCGACAAGTACTCCGCGGGGGAGAGGGTGGCTCCCGTCTTCAGGCCGGAGCCCTGACTGCGATAAGGTTAAATAGGGTTTGAGAGTAGTAGGTCGGTTCAAAAATGGTGGGGATAACCGACCAGCTGAGAGCCACCAAACCCCAGCCCGAGCTGGTTGACAGGTTCTACGGGGCGGTGGAGAAGTTCAGGCTGGAGAATCCCTTCCACTGCTTCCAGTGCTTCAAGTGCACCAGCGGCTGCACCTCCTTCAGGCTCACGGAGATCATGCCCCACGCCTTCGTGAACTTCGTGAGGCTGGGCTTCGTGGAGGACATGATGAGGTCGGAGCTCCTCTGGGCCTGCTGCCAGTGCCTGAAGTGCAAGGAGAGGTGCCCGCAGGACGTGGCCCCCGTGGACGTGATCTTCCTCCTGAGGAGGATGACGGTGAGCTCGGGCTCGGAGATCCCCGAGGACCTCTCCAAGATCATCATGAACGTGACCGAGACGGGCTTCATCCAGGGGATCCAGACGGTGAAGGTGGGGGAGGGCTCCCTGGACAGGGAGAAGCTCGGCCTCCCCCCGCTGGAGATCCCGGACCTCGACAGGTTCAGGTCCGTCCTCATGAAGGCCATGGAGGAGACGGAATGAGGGTGGCGATCTTCCCCGGCTGCGTGGCGGCCACGGAACAGTACGCCTGCGAGCTCTCCTTCCGGGAGGTGCTGAGGGAGCTGGGGGTGGAGGTGGTGGAGGTCCGGGGCTTCTCCTGCTGCGGCTGGCCCCTGCAGAACGTGGGGACGGTGAGCTGGGTTTACCTGGCGGCCCGCAACCTGGCCCTGGCGGCGGAGCAGGGGGTCCCGCTGGTCACCCTGTGCAACGTTTGCAACCGCCTCTTCTACGAGGCCAGGGCCCTGCTGGCCGGGAGCGCCGAGCTGAGGGAGAAGGTTTCTTCCCTCCTGAGGGAGGAGGGGAGGGGGCAGCCCGATGGGGTGGAGATCCTTCACCCGCTGGAGCTCTTCCACGACAGGATAGGGGTGGAGGAGATAAGGAAGAGGGTGAGGAAGCCCCTGAAGGGGCTGAAGCTGGCCGCCCACACCGGATGCCAGGCCATCAGGCCCAGGAAGCTCAGGAGCATAGACGACCCCGAGCACCCGCAGAAACTCGTGAGGCTGGTGGAGGCCCTGGGGGCCCAGAGCCCCCACTACCCGGAGGCCCTGGACTGCTGCGGGGCCTACCTCTTCTACACCAGGAAGGACGCCTCCCTAACCCTGGCCGGGGAGAAGGTGGAGGCCGTTCAGAACTGGGGATACGACGGGCTGGTGACCGTGTGCTCCAGCGGGCACAGGATGCTGGACGGGAGGCAGGACGCCGCGGCCACCACCATCGGGAAGCCCCTGAGCCTCCCCGTGGTCTACTACACCCAGCTCCTGGGCCTGGCCCTGGGCCTGGAGCCGGAGAGGCTCGGTCTCCAGCTCAACCGAAGTCCCGTGCGGAAGCTTCTGGAGAAGCTGGGCTGAGCGGGGGAGGACCACGGACCCGCGGGAGCTGGACGGTCTCTTCTGCCCCAGGAGCGTGGCCCTGGTGGGGGCCTCCTCCGATCCCTCCTCAGGGGGATACGCCTATGCGGCTCACCTCCTTCAGGACTTCAAGGGGAGGTTCTACTTCGTGAATCCCAGGACGAAGGAGGTGCTGGGGGTCAGGACCTACCCCAGCCTCCTCGACGTCCCGGGGGAGGTGGACTACGTGATATGCTGCCTCCCCGCCGGGCGGGTTCTCCCCCTGCTGGAGGAGTGCAGGCAGAAGGGCGTGAAGCTCATCCACCTCTTCACGGCCAGGATGGCGGAGACGGGGAAGGAGGAGGGGGAGAGACTGGAGAGGGAGGTGGTGGAGGGGGCCAGGAGGCTGGGCCTCAGGGTGCTTGGACCCAACTGCATGGGTCTGTACAATCCGGAGGTGGGCCTGACCTATGGCTACCACTTCCCCCTGGAGCCCGGCCCGGTGGGGGGGATCTTCCAGAGCGGGGGCCTCTCCACCGACTTCGTGCACTACGGCTCCCTCAGGGGGCTGAGGTTCAGCAGGGTGGTGAGCTATGGGAACGGAAGGGACTTGGACGAGGCGGAGCTCCTCCGGTACTTCGGCTGGCACCCCTCCACCCGGGTGGTGGCCATGTACGTGGAGGGGGTGAGGGACGGGAGGAGGTTCGCGGAGGCCCTGAGGGAGGTGGCGGCCAGGAAGCCCGTGGTGGTGCTGAAGGGGGGAAGGGGGAGGACGGGGGAGAGGGCCGTCCGCTCCCACACCGCCTCCGTGGCGGGGAGAAGGGAGGTCTGGAGGGGGGTGCTCAGGTGGGCGGGGGCCGTGGAGGTGGAGACCTTCGAGGAGCTCCTGGATCAGGTCGTGGCCTTCACCTTCCTTCCCCCCTGCGCCGGAAGGAGGGTGGCGGTCCTGGGGGGAGGAGGGGGAAAGAGCGTCCTCTCGGCCGACGTGTGGGAGGAGGAGGGGTTCGAGCTCCCCGACCTTTCCCCCTCCCTCAGGGAAAGGCTCAGGGAGAGGTGCCCTGGCGAGTGGGACTGGGTGGGGAATCCCGTGGATTTCTCCATCCTGCAGGAGCGCCCCATGATGCCGGAGGAGTGGCTGGAGCTCATGGAGGAAAGCGGGGACTTCGATTTTTTCGTCTTCAACCTCACCGAGGACGATCCCCTTCCCGGGGAGGTGTGGAGGTTCTGGATGGAGGAGCAGGTCAACGGTCTCCTCAGGTTCAGGGGCAGGGGGAGGCCCCTGCTGGCGGTGGTCCCCTCCGCCGGGCTGGACGCAGGGAAGCTCTCGGAGTGGAGGTGGGGGGACATAGGGGAGCTCAGGAGGAGGATGGTGGAGGGGGGAGTACCGGTCTTCCCCTCCCCCGAGAGGGCGGCCAGGGCCCTGAGGAGGTTCGTGGATTACTGGGAGAGGAGGTTCAGACGGGAAACCGCTTGGGTCAGGCCCCCTTCCTGCTCTTCAGGTAGTTGATGAGGGCGGGAAGCACCTGGTAAAGGTCCCCCACGATTCCGTAGTCCGCCACCTTGAAGATGGGGGCGTCGGGGTCCTTGTTGATGGCCACGATGAGCTTGGAGTCCCTCATCCCCGCCAGGTGCTGGACCTGGCCCGAGATGCCCACGGCCATGTACATCTTGGGCTTCACCTTGTGCCCCGAGAGCCCCACCCAGTGATCCTCCGGCAGCCACTTCAGGTCGGCGGCTATGGGTCTGGAGCATCCCAGCGTGGCCCCTATCAGGCTCGCCAGCTCCTCCAGCAGCTTCAGGTCCTCCTTCTTCCTGAAGCCCCTGCCGCAGGAGGTGATGAGCTCCGCATCCTCTATCCTTATTCCCTTCACCTCCTTCGCTTTCAGCTCCAGGACCTTCTTCTCCACCGGCGGGATCTCGACCTTCACCTCCACCACCTCCCCCTTCCTGGACTCGTCCTTCGGGGGCTTCTCGAAGGTCCTGGGGGGAACGGTGGCGATCTGGGGCTTCGTCTTGGAGAACTCGGTGGCCACCACCATGGCGGAGATGGCAGGGCGCTCCGCCACCAGGATCCCCTTCTCCTTGTCTATCCTGAGGTTGGTGGCCCCGGCCGCGCATCCGGCGTTGAGCCTGGTGGCCAGCCTCGGGGCGGTCTCCCTCCCCCTCTTGGTGCCCCCTATCAGCAGGACCTCGGGCTTCGCCTCCTCCACCACCCTGAGGAGGGCCTCGGTGTAGGTCTCCGGGAAGAAGGTGGAGAGGGAGGGGTGGTCCACCACGTAGACCACGTCGGCCCCGTAGGAGATGAGCTCTCCTTCCTTGCCCTTCACCCCGCTCCCCAGGAGGGCGGCGGCGAGCTTGGTCCCGAGGTCGTTGGCCAGCTCCCTCCCCTTGCCCAGGAGTTCCGCCGTTACCTCCAGGTTCTCGGAGAAGACCAGGACGGTCATCCTCACACCTTCAGCACTCCCTCCTTGACCAGGGCCTTCACCAGCTCCTCCACCTGCTGGGAGACCTCCCCCTCCTTGAAGATGATGTTCTTCCTCCCCATCACGGGGGCCTCGGCCTTCATCACCTGGATGGCCGACCCGGCGAGCCCCACCTCCTCCTTGCTAAGGCCCAGCTCCGCGGCCCCCCAGGTGTCCACCTTCTTCTTGGAGGCGGCCATGATCTTCGGGAGGGTGGCGAACCTGGGCTCGTTGATCTCCTTGGTGACCGTCACCACGGCCGGCAGCCTGCCCTCCACCACCTCGTATCCCTCCTCCAGATCCCTCTCCACCACGATCTTGCCGTTCTCGATGGAGACGATCTTCCTGACGTAGGTGAGCTGGGGGAGGTTCAGCAGGGCGGCCAGCCTGGGCCCCACCATCCCGGAGTACCCGTCCATGCTGGCCTCGGCCGTCAGGACCAGGTCCACGTTCCCTATCTTCCTGATGGCCGCCGCCAGCACCCTGGCGGTGGCGAGGGTATCGGAGTTCTCGAAGGCTGGGTCGCTGAGCAGGTAGGCGTTGTCTATCCCCATGGCCAGGGCTTCCCTGAGGGCCCTCATGGCGTCCTGGGGCCCCATGCTGATGACGAAGGTTTCGGCCCCGTACTTCTCCTTGAGCCTGATGGCCTCCTCGATGGCGTTCTTGTCGAAATCGCTTATCTTCCTGGAAACGCCGTCCGTGATAAGGAGCCTGGTGCTGGGATCCACCTTGAGCTCGGCGGGATCAAAGACCTGTTTGATGCACACCACGATGCGCATCGCCTTTTTCAACTTTTCCCCTATAAAAGATTTTTTGTCCCGGTAGGGGTGCCTGCCGGAGCTGACGCTCGGCATGGCTGATCTCTCGCGCACGGAGACCGTATTCATGAGGTAGAGAACACCCGAGATCTCCCAGAAGCACGAAGTGATAGGCTGACGTCACCGCTGTGGTTGCCTCCCTGCCGGAGGAGGCCACCCGGTACGGAGGACTTGCTAAGGGTTTAACGAAAATTTTCACCTCTCCAGAACCCGGAGCCGTATCAACAGCTGAAAGCGGCCTTGGTTTAGTGCTTCGCTGATGCTGGTCGGCGTCCTCAGCTTTCCGGCTCCGGAGAGTCCA
>CAZDZG010000002.1:44568-46765 GCA_964509845.1 Hadarchaeota archaeon (SeqCode)
TAGTGCTTCGCTGATGCTGGTCGGCGTCCTCAGCTTTCCGGCTCCGGAGAGTCCACGCTAGCCCCCTAGCTCTGAGAAACCGAGGTTCTGAGCCCTACGTCGCTAGGAACTGGACCTTGACCGCAGCCTCCTCAGACCTTGGGTCAAGACGGGAGGTAAGGTGGTGGGGCCGCCAGGATTTGAACCCGGGTTTGCAGGTCTCCTCGAGCTCCAGTGATACATCATCCTGGCGTCAGCAGACCTACTTTTTCACTGGAGCCTGCCGTGCTGCCAAGCTACACCACGGCCCCTTTTCTTCTAATCCCGGGACTAAAAAGGTTTTCCGGAGGGTTAAAAGGGAACAAGGGGAAGTTCCAGCGATGGAGATCTCGATCAGGCTGAGCCAGCTCTCGGCCCAGCGGATGTGGGAGCACGAGAAGCCCCTTCCCAAGGGGATGCAGCTCTCCACCAGCTTCAGCCTGGCGGAGGTCAGGAGGGAGGGGGAGAGGGTGGTGGTATCCTTCTCGGTCCTCATCCAGTACCTTCCCTCCGTGGCCCAGCTAAGCCTCAGCGGGAGGGCCGTCCTGACCGGGGAGGAGGAGGAGCTGGGGAAGGTGGTGGAGGCCTACGAGCGCAGGAAGCCTCCGCCCGTGGAACTCCTGCAGCCCCTCATGGGGGTCGTGCTGGCGGAGGCCATCCTGCTCGCCCGCTCCCTCAACCTCCCCTCCCCCCTTCCCCTTCCCGTGCTCAGGCCCGGACCGGAGGAGGAGAAACCCTCCTACGTGGGGTAGGGGGGCTCAGGCCCTTCCTCCTCATCGCCTTGGCTCGGTTCTCGAGAGCCTCTTCCCAGCCCCCTTCCCCCCTAAGGAGGGGAGGGCTTAATTTCCTTGGCGGTCAAGGGAGGTGGTGTTGCGGAAGGGAGTGAGGATAGGGTGCGTGAGGGGGAACCCCGAGCCGGTGGGGGAGGGGCTCTTCAAGAGCGTCTTCAGGGTGGGACCGCTGGCGGTGAAGGCGTACAAGAGGTACGGGGGAAGGAACCCCGCGGAGAGGCCGTGGGAGCTGGACGCCAGGATAAGGGAGGCCCACGCAAAGGTTTCCTTCCTCCCCCGCTACCACGGTCTGGTGGTGGGGCACCTGGAGAAGGGGGGAAGGAGGAAGGTGGTCGCCCTTTCCTTCCACGAGTACGTGAGGCCCCTCAGGTACCGCTCCGTGGGGGAGCTGGGGAAGGTCCTGAGGCTGATTTTGGAGGCGGCGGATCAGGGGTACGTGCTCGACGTGAAGATGCCCAACTTCGGGATCAAGGGAGGAAGGGTGTACTACCTGGACGAGCTCGGGCTGGGAAAGGGGGTGCTTCCACCCGACCTGCGGGAGGGGCTGGCGGCCTTCCTCCGGCTCCTGCAGGGAAAGTCCTGAGTCACTCCAGCATGAGGGAGGCGGCCTCCTCCACGGTGGAGACCTCCACCACCTGCAGGTTCCAGCCCTTCCTCTTGGCGTACTCGTTCAGGTCTACGAGCTCCGGGCGGTAGGTGATCCACCTGAAGCCGGGGAAGGGTTCCCAGACCACCTCCTTGTAAACCGTGATCACCCCCTGCCCCTTCGGCACCAGGAGGTGGTTGATCCCCCGCTCGGCAGCGGCCTGGGCCTTGTAGAGGATCCCTCCCACCTGCCCTATCCTTCCCCCCTCCTCCACCGTCCCGGTGATGGCATAGCCCTCCTTTATCCTCCGGTTCTCCAAGGAGGCCAGCACGGCCAGGGCGGTGGCGGCCCCAGCGCTGGGCCCATCGATGGCCTCCACCCTGATCTTCTCCCCCGGACCGGCCACCAGGAAGAACACGTCGCACCCCTTGAGGCCCACCCCGTCCTCATCCAGCGGGTATCCCGCCAGCCTGGCGGCCACCTCCACCGCCCTCCTGTCCGAGTCCTGGAAATCGAAGCCCACCAGCATGGGATCCACGCCCACGTAGATGTAACCCTCCCCTGGCTGCACCCTGCAGGCCAGCGTGCACACCACCCCCACGGGCTCCCTTCCGGAGCTGACGGCCAGCACGGGGATGGAGGCCCCCCGGGCGTTCTCCAGCCACCTCTCCAGCATGGCGGGGGTGAAGCCCCCCTCTGGGGAGGGTGAGGGGGAGAGGGACAGGAGGTGGTAGGAGAAGGCCCCGCAGAGGATCCCCAGCAGGAAGACCCCGATGAGCTCAAGGGGGGACCGGGAACGCTT
>CAZDZG010000003.1:0-45829 GCA_964509845.1 Hadarchaeota archaeon (SeqCode)
CTCCATTGCAGGGAGGGATGGGGACGGTTGATCTTCACGAACCTCTCCTCCGCCTCCGCATCCAGCTTGCCCTTCACCACGTCGGCCAGGGTAAGCTCCTTCCTGACCTCCGTGCTCTCCATCAGAGAGGAGTTGGTCAGGACGGCCACGGGAAGGGAGACCCTCCTCACCGCCCCTATCAGTTCACCCAGGTTACCGGCCAGCGTGGGCTCCCCCAGACCGCAGAAGGTGATCACCTCGGCCTCCACCTCCCTCAGGGCCTCCCTCAGCTCCCTCTCCACCCTCTCCGGAAAAACCGAAACCCTCCTCTCCACCGTCTTCTCCTCCCTGGGACCGAGGGAGCGGTAAAGGCAGTCGAAGGAACACCTCTTCACCCATCCCCCCTGCGGGTCCACCCCCAGCGATCTCCCCAACCGCCAGGAGGGAACGGACCGTAAACCGCCTCCATCTTCCCCCTGCGAAATCCTCTAAAAGCCTCCGGGAAAAAAGGAATAGGGCGGGGCTTCCTTCCCCGTAGCCATGGCCCCAGGAGCGAGGCGATGAAAAGGGCGCCCACACGCGGGGATACAGCTCCGCCTACCTACCCAGCTTTTGGAGGGCCAGCTCCGCCGCCCTTTTCCCCGAGAGGAGCATCCCCCCGAAAACTGGCCCCATCCTGGGCAGGCCGAAAACCGCCCCCACCGCCATGCCCGCCACGATAAGGCCAGGGTAGATCTCGGAGGTGTACCTCACCATTTCCCGCTCCGCCTTCTCGGCGAACATGGGTCCCTCCCCCATCACCCCGCCCGTTGGGGTGGGAAACCTCACCCCCGGAACCTTCCTCTCCAGGATCCTAGCGAGGAAGGCATCGTGACCGGTGGAGTCGATGACCACCTCGGCTAGGATCCCTACCGGATCCACGTGCAGCCTTGAAAGCCCCACCGCCCTCCAGTTCACCACCACCCCGCTGACCCTTCCCTCCCTCACCACCAGATCCTCCGCCTCCAGACCCACGAAGATCCTGGCCCCCGCGTCTATGGCCGAGGAGGTGCACTTGCTCACGGCCTCCACGGCGTCCGCGGTCAGCAGCTCCCCTTCCCCCTTGAGCCTGACCCCCACCTCCTCCAGCAGGGGGGCGGCCTCCCTCTCCACCACTATCCTGGGAAAGAGCATCCCTCCCCCCCACATCCCTCCCCCCACCCAGAGGTTGCGCTCGAAGACCGCCGTCTTTACTCCTCTCCTGGCCAGGTACCGGGCGGCCGTGAGGCCGGCGGGTCCGGCCCCCACCACCGCCACCTCCAGCTCCAGGCTTTCCAAGAATGAACGGGAAAACTCCTCCACTATCCTGCCGGTTATCTCCCTTTCCACTTCTGCTTTTTCCTGGGTGACGTAAAAATAACTGTCGGTGGCCCCGAGATTTCCAGGATCGACCTTCCACCGGCTTCAGAAATGAATCTCCCCGGATCGGCTGGCGCCGGGGGAGGGATTTGAACCCTCGAGACCCCAGAGGGTCAACAGCTCTCGAGGCTGTCGCCTTACCTGGCTAGGCTACCCCGGCCCTTTTTACTTTGGAGGAGGGAGATATAGCCTCAGCGGGCAGGAAGGCCCTGAAGTCGCAGTGGGGATCTCCCCTGGAGTAGCATCTGAGCTCTTCCACCCGGTAGTCCTTTCCGGTGAAGTGCTGGGTGGCCCCCGCTATGAAGCCGGCCAGATAGTAGCAGGTTTTCCTCCCCATCCTCCCCATTTCCCTGGCGAAATAGCTTCCACCCTTGAACCTCAGGATCTTCCCTCCCTCCTCCTTGAGGAGCTCTATTTCCCCCATCCCGCTCTGGGAGAAGAAGACGTCCGTGTACAGGGTCCTCTCCTTCAGGCTCTTCCTCCCCAGGCCGAAGGTGCGGTAGAGCCACTGGGCCGTCCTCTTGCCGGACTTCAGGCCCGTCTCGTAAAGGAAGGTGTTGCAGGTTTCCAACCAGATGTCCTCCCTGACCATCGGGGGGACGAGCTCGAGGATCCTTCCCGCATCCACCAGGCATCCCATCCAGAGCTCGAAGGCCTGCTTCCAGTTGTTGCTCAGATAATCCCGTACCTTCCTTTCCACTTCCTCATAGGATTCCATCATCACTCTTCCTCGACCCTCATAAAAAAATTGAAATCACAGAAAGTCCGCCAAGCTGGTCTGTCTCTCGGCATCGCTCTCGAAGACCGACTTTATGTCGCTCTCCATCAGCCTCAAGCGCTGCTTGGTGTACTCCCTCACCCCGAACTCCTCCGCCACCCTCAGGGCGGTGCGCAGGTACTTCTCCACCCCTCCCCTCGGAACCGTCAGGACGAGGTTCCCCCCGCACTCCGGGCACCTGCCGAGGAGGGGGAGGCGCCTGTACTTGGTGTTGCAGCCGGTGCACCTGAACTGCTGGGTGCAGAACTTGCGCAGGTTCCCCTTCAGGTCGGGGATGAGGTGGTGCTCGATCACCCGCTCCGCCACGTCCTTCTCGTCCACCGCCCTTATCCGCCTGGCCAGGGTCAGCTGGGCCATCACCTTCTCCTCCATGCTCTCCAGCGTGGAGTAGGTGGAGGTCAGGGGGCCTAGGGCCACGTCGGAGGTGTGGACGTTGAAGGCCAGTCCCTCGTACTGTCCCTCCTTCCCCAGTCTTTTCTCCACGATCTCCATGAAGGGAAGGACCTCGGTGGGATGGGCTCCCCTGAGGGTGGCCTCGTAGAACTCCAGGGGATACCTGAACATCACGTCCATGTTGTGAACCTCCTTGTCCACCTCCCTGGGGTCTATCCTCACGTTAAGGACCAGCGGGGCATCCATGAAGCCCCCCCTGGTGGCCGGCAGGAACCTCCTGCTGAAGTTGAGGAGGGCATCCAGCAGGAGCATCACGGCATCTTCATCCCCGTCGCAGTCCCTGCGCTTGGCCGCGTGGAAGTAGGGATGGGCGTAGCCCACGTTGGCCCTCGTGAACCCCACGATCCTCCCCACCATGCCCACGGAGGTGTGGGGGGAGAGGCCCACCACCAGGTGCCCCAGCAGGTCCTCCTTCCTCCTGGCCCTGTAGTAAGGGGGCAAACCGTAGAACTTCTCCAGGAGTTCGTCCAAGAAGCAGGCAACCCTCAGCAGGTACTTGGCCGCCTCCTCGCAGAGGATCACGTCCTGAACCTTCAGCTCGACCAGCTGGTCCTCCCTCTCCAGCGGCTCCCCCAGGTAGTCCCTGGTGTAACCCAGCTCCCTGAGGCGCTCCACGGAAACCCCCACCTCCCTGGGGGTGAAGTGGGTTAGGGGAAGGTTGGTGGCATCGAAGCGGACCGTTCCGTCCTTGAAGACCCTCAGGTCGTACTTGGCCCTGAGGATCCCCTTCTCCAGCGGCTCGGGTATCTTGTAGGCGCTGCTCATCCCCTTCACCCCCTTCAGCTCGGGGGGAGCCTTCTCCCCCAGTCTCCTCTCGGCCTCCTCCAGCATCCCCCTGAGATCAAGCATCCTCTCCTGGAAGAATTCCTCCCTGACCCCGCAGGTCTGGCACCTTCCCTTCAGACCAGGCCTGCCGCACTTGGGACAGGCCTTCACGAACTCCATCTTCTCCCCGCAGGTGGGACACCGCCTGGTGAGCCCCACCGTTCCGCAGGACGGACACCTCAGGTTGGCGAGCTCCACCTTTATCCCCTCCCTGCAGGAGGCCGCCTTCAGGATGCTGCGGGTGGGTCCGCCGGCCTGACCCACCGGGAAGAGCAGGTGAGGGGGAGGGTCCATTTCCCTGGGCTTGGCCTTCTCCGGCCTCCCCATCTTGCTCCCTATCCAGGTGGGGGCCTTCTTCCTGACCGGGAAGCCCGCCACCTTCTCCAGCAGAACCATCACGTCCTGCTCCTCCTCCCTCTCCAGCCTCTCCGGTGTCCTCTCCCTGCCCTTCAGGATCCCCAGCGTGCGGCAGAGGGGAAGGGCATGCTCCTCTATCCTGACCCTTCCGTCCCTCACCCAATGGGGAACGCCCAGGAGCTCCAGGATCCTCTTGGGTGCTTCCTGCAGGGGAAGGACTAGGGCCCTTAGCTCCTCCCCCTCGAACTCCGCCTCCCCCGAACACAGCCATCTGGCCAGCTCCACCAGCTCCTCCCTCCCCACCTCGTGGTAGAAGTAGGTGTAGTGGGGATGGAGGGGAACGCCCAGCCTTTCCGAGATCTCCACCGCCAGCCTGGGAGGGGGGGGAGGATAGGGGGGGAGGAGGTAAGGGGAGAGGTCGACCGGGAACTCCCTGCCCGACCTCTCCACCTCCTGCGCCCACCACTCCTCGCAGTAACCCGCGGGCAGGAGGGGATGGTTGTTCTCCAGGAACTCCCCGAAGTCCACCAGCAGATCGCCCAGGAACAGGATCTCCTCCACCTCCCCCCTCAGCCTCTCCGCCTCCTCCACGGAGGAGATCCTGACCACGGAACCATCCCGCAGCTTGACCGTGGGCCCCTCTATGGTGTCCACGGGAGCCACGGCCCCACCCTTCCCCGGCCGCTCAAGCTTGAGCTGCGTTCCCACCGCCAGGAAGCCCTCCAGGATCACCATGGTGGCGGGGTGCACCCCCACCGCCGCTATTCCGGTGTTCCTCGACCTCCCGTACCTGAGCCTGAAGCCCCCCGGCTTTCCCGGGTAGGAAATCACCGGGCGTCCCCCTATCACCTCCTCCAGGTACTTGGCCTCCTCCTCCCCCTCCCCCCGCGGGGAGGAATTCTTCACCAGCTCCTCCAGCCACTCCCAGCCGTCTATTCCCAGCTTGTTCACGTACTTCAGGATCTTGGGGGCCTTCTGCAGCACCCCCTCCGCGAGGGCCAGCACGGCCCCCCCTCTGACGAAGTTGTGCCCCACGCGGGGCAGGTCCCGGTAAGCCATGACCATCACCTCCCTGCTGGTGGGTTCCCCCGTCAGCTCCACGGGCAGGTTGCGGATCGCCATCCTCACCTCGTCCGGAGTGGGGGTGTACTGCAGGTGGGCTATCTCCGTGGAGTAAAGGCTCACCTCCTCCACGAACCTCTCCACCTCCTTCTCGGTGGGCTTGTACCTGTCCAGCAGGAGCTTTCTCCGGATGAAATCCCCCACCAGAACCGCCAGGGCCGCGGCCGTCCCCCCCGCCGACCTTATGGGACCTGAGAAGTAAAGGGCCAGGTACCTGCTCCGATCGGGGTTCTCCCTTATCTTCACCTCCGTCAGCCCCTCCAGCGGGGCCGCCACCGCTATCCCCTCGGTGATGATGGCCAGGGCGGTCCGCAGGGCCTGCTCCGCCCTCTTCTCCTCATCTCCCTCCCCCAGCTTTCCGTCCACGATCATCTCCGCCACCTTAAGGGCCAGCTCCTCCCTGGGCATTTCCTTCTCCAGCTCCCTTATCACCCGGCTCACCCCCCGGGGACCGACTATCTCCTCCACCCTGGAGGCCATGTCCTCCGCGATGGGTATCTCGGGCTCCAGCTCCGGATCCTTCCCCAGCAGCCTGGCCTTCCTGGCCACCTCGTAGGCCTCCTCCACCTTGCGCTCTATCTCCGCGAAATAGGCCCTCATGCCCTGGCTCGCCACCACGCTCATCCCACCACCAGCTCGGGAAGCCTGTTCAGAACCAGGTCAGGCTTCCTCTCCTCCCCCAGTCCCCTCAGGGCCTCCCTGGGTGTGGCCCCGCTCAGCACCAGGACGGAGACCAGCCCCAGCCTCTTGGCCGGCACCACATCCAGGTCAAGCCTGTCCCCCACCGCCGCCGTCTCCCGCGGCTCCGTTCCCAGGAGGCGAAGGGCCATCCGGTACATCCTGGTGGAGGGCTTTCCGATGAGGAGGGGCTTCCTCCCGGAGGAGAAGGAAATGGCCGAAACCATGGCCCCCGCCCCTGGCTGAAGCCCCTTCTCGGTGGGGTAGGTGGGATCCGCATTGGTCGCCAGGAAGCCCGCCCCTCCCCTCAGAACCTCGAGGGCCCTCGCCAGCTTTCTGTAGTTGAACCTCCTGTCTATTCCCACTACCAGCCAGTCCGCCCCTTCCTCCACCAGCCTCATCCCCACCCTCCTCAGCTCCTCCCTGAGCCCCTTTTCCCCCACCACGTATACCCTTCCTCCCGGGCTCCTCCTCCTGAGGTATTCGGCCGCCACGTACCCGGAGGTTATCACCTCCTCCACCCTTGCCCGGATGCCCATTCCCTCCAGCTTCCTCACGTAATCCCGCCTGGAGAGGGAGGAATTGTTGGTCACGAAAACCGCCTTTCCTCCCCTTTCCCTCCACCTCTCCATGAACTCGGGGACCCCCTCCACCGGTGTGTTGCCCACGTAAAGAACACCGTCCAGGTCCAGGATGAGGGCGGAGAGCTTAAACAAAGCTCATCACCCTGGGTTCGTTCCTCTGGAGGTCCAGCACCGTAACCATGCCGGGGGTGGGCACGATGCCCCTTTCCCTCATGTAGCTAGTCATGCTCTGGAAGGTTCCGGAGTTGATGGCCCAGACCCCCCGGTACCTCTTGTATCCCGAAACGTGAAGGTGCCCGCAGTGCAGCACGTCGGGAACCTCGTCTATCACCAAGAAATCCCTCCTTTCCGGCACCACCGCCACCTTGCCTCCGTAGACGGGGGCCAGGTGCCTGGACCTGAGCAGCCTTATCATCATGGAGGCCACATCCCTTCCCGCGCTCCCCGGCAGGGCGGTGGCCAGGTCATCAAAGCTCCTCCCGTGGTAAATGAGGAACTTGATCCCGTGGAGGGAAACCCAGGCGGGATTTCCCACCATGACCGCCTTCAGATCGTAAAGCCTTCCCGCCAGCTCCTTGGGGATCGCCGGCTGGGGTTCGGAGGGCCTCACCGCGTCGTGGTTTCCCGGGGAGAGGATCAGCCTTATGTGGTCGGGTATCCTGCCCAGAAGGTCCGCCACCTCCTCATACTGCTCAAAAACATCGTCTAGGTAGAGCTCCTCCTCCTGCCCGGGATAGATGCCTATGCCGTCCACCAGGTCCCCCGCCACCACCACGTACTTCACCCTCCCCGCCAGCTCCCTCTGGGAGGAATTGCCCAGCCTTCCCTCCAGCCAGAGGAGGAACCTGTTGAAAACCTCCCTAAGAAACATCCGGCTCCCCACGTGCAGGTCGGAGAGGAGGACGGCGCAGACGGGCTCCTCCACGCTGGGGGAGGCGGAGGAGGTGGGAAGGTCGGGCCAGGCTATGTCCCTGGCCACTATCCTGGGCTCCCTGTCCCCGGAGCGGAGCGTGCCCTCCACCCCTATTACCTCGTCCAGAAGCACCTCCTCCGCCTTCCGCATCAGCTCCTCGCTCTTGCCCCGATACACCCAGACCGCCGCCGAGCCGGTGGGATCCTCCAGCCTTATGAGGAGATGGCCCCCCGGCGTTTCCCTCTTCTCCACGACCATCCCCACCACCCTTACCTCCCTCCCCTCCTCCATCCCGGTCAGCTCCGCCAGCGGGGGAGGGTCGGCGTAATCCGCCCTCTTCATCAGGAGGGCCTTCAGCCTCTCATACCTGTCCAGGAAGAGCTGCAGGAAGTCCCTCACCCCTCCCTTGCCGTAGCTCTTCCCCGTCACGTCCTTCAGGACCTCCACCCTCTCCTCCACCTCGGCCGCCAGGGGCCTGAAGCGGGACTGGGGAGACTCCACCCATTCCTGTCTGGGGGGAGATGGCTCCAGTACCTTCCTCACCAGCTCCGCCGTCACGATGAATTCTTTCCCACGCAGGGCCTCCAGGACCCTCTCCGCCTCCTTCTCCCCCTTCTCCTCCAGAAGGCGGAGGGCCTCGGGGGTTAGGCACATCCTTGCCTCCTGGAACCTCCTGACCAGCGCCGCCCCGTCCAACCTATCACCACGGGAGCTTGGACTGGCGGGGGAAGGATAGGTTGGGGGAGAAGCCCTCCCCCTCCAGTATTTTCCTCAGCTGGTGAGCGGGAAGGTTGAGGAAGATCTGCTTGGTCCTGCCATACCTCCCGCTGTTCAGGATCCTGGTGCCCACTATCCCCAGCATCTCCAGCTCCGCCAGCAGGTCGCTCACCCTCCTCGGGGTGAGGACATCCGCCCCCTGCTGGAGGGCCACCCTCCGGTAAGCCTCATAGGCCTGACCGGTGGTTATCCTCTCCTCCCCCCCCTCCGCCAGCAGGAGGAGGCCCAGGAGGAGGAACTTGGACTGACTGGGCAGGGTGCCGATGAGCTCGAGGGTCTTGTCCTCCTCCAGCTTTCGGTAGGCCCTGTCCACGTGCTCCGGCGTGACCCCCGTCGCCCCCTCCTGCTCCGCCAGCTCCCCCGCCACCCTGAGGAGGTCCAGCGCCCTCCTGGCGTCCCCGTGCTCCCTGGCCGCATGGGCGGCGCAGAGGGAGATCACCCCCTCCCCCAGCACCCCAGGCTGGAAGGCCTCGGAGGCCCTTTCGGAAAGGATGTCCGCCAGCTGGAGGGCGTCGTAGGGCGGAAACACCAGCTCCTCCTCCCCCAGGCTGCTCCTGACGCGGGGATCCAGGTACTGGGTGAACCTCAGGTCGTTGGAGATCCCTATCACGCTGACCTTGGCCCTCTCCAGCTCCGAGTTCACCCTGGTCAGGTCGTAGAGGACCTCGTCCCCCCTCTTCACCACCATCCTGTCCACCTCGTCCAGCACGATGATCACCACCCTGTCCCGCGAGTCCAGTGCCCTGACGAAGCGATCGTAAAGGACATCCACGGGCCAGCCGGTGGTTGGGATGGGTGACCCGTCCAGCAGGGCGTTGGTCAGGGTGGCCAGGACCCGGTAGCGGGTATTGACCCTCTCGCAGTTCAGGTAAATCCCCCTTATCTCCCTGTTGAGCTCCCTGCCCGTCCTCTCCAGCTCCCCCAGCACGTATCTTACCGTGGCCGTTTTTCCCGTCCCCGTCTTTCCGTAGATGAAAACGTTGGAGGGGGCCTCCCCCCTCAGGGGGAAGGAAAGGATCCTGGCCAGCTGCTCTATCTGCTCTTCCCGGTGCGGAAGCCTCTCCGGCAGGTAGCTGGGCCGGAGGAGCTCACGGTTTCTGAAGATCTGCGGGGCTTCCAGCCAACTCCTGAAGAGCTCTCCCTTCATCTCCCCCCACCTTCAGCCTTTTCATCATCCAGCCCCTCCACTCCTCGACCTTCTCCCCCAGCTCCCTCAGCAGCACCTTTTCCTCAGGGGTGATCCCCTTGGCCTGCGAGGGGAAGAGGGAGAAGCGCACCAGCTTGCCCAGCCTGAGCTCCAGGAAGTCCTCCACAACCCTCCTCAGCTCCCCCTCCCTTCCCTCCCTCCTCAGGTGCTCCATCTCCTCCGCCACCAGCAGGTAGAAGTCCGGCGGGAGGGGCTGGAGGCCCGCCTGCCTGGCCTCGGAGAGCTGGAACCTCTTCACCGCGGCCGGCCCCATGGGCTGCAGGGGCTCTGCCAGCCCGTGCCTCCTCAGCACCCTTAGCTGCCAGTGCTCCAGCTCCACCTCCTCCCCGGCCCTGAGGTGGGAGAGGGGCTCACCCAGCCCCAACTCCAGGTCCTGCCTGATGACCGAGCGGATCTTCATCCCTTGACCACCCTCGTGACGTAGCCCTGCTTGGGCTCGTAGAGGAAACCGTCCCTCTTTTCCTCCTCTATCACCCTCAGGGTGAAGTTCTCCTCTATTCCCTCTTCCCTGGCCCTCTTCACTATTTC
This sequence comes from Hadarchaeota archaeon (SeqCode), assembly GCA_964509845.1. Taxonomy (GTDB): domain Archaea; phylum Hadarchaeota; class Hadarchaeia; order Hadarchaeales; family WYZ-LMO6; genus WYZ-LMO6. Next base: position 9,600 of record CAZDZG010000003.1, read on the forward strand.
CTCCACCGGCGCCATGCCCCCGTGCTTGTTCTCCACCTCCGCAATCAGATCCATTATCCTGAGGATCTTGTCCCGCTGCGACTTGCTCCTGCCCGTCATCACCAGGTCTATGTCCAGCTTTCCCGTGGAGGTGTCGAAGCCCGCCTCGCGCAGGTACTTGGAGATGAGCTCGATCGCCCTGCTCACATCCTCCTCCGTCACCTCCTGCCTGAAGTGCATCCTGGCGCTCGCCTTGGCCAGCCTTATCATGGCCTCCAGCTGCCTGGGGGTGATGGGAACGGGTGCCTCCCCCCTCTCCGCCACGCTCCTGTTCCTGACGTAGAACTCCTCCATCTTCTTAAGGACCTTCTCATCCTTGAGCTTGGGGTGGATGTACTTCTTGGCGTAGATTATCAGCTTCCTCAGCGTTTCGGAGTCGATGGGGGGTTTGGCCACCTCCGGCTTCCTGTGGAGCTCCAGCATGTGCCTGGCTATCTTCTTGTCCCTCTCGCTCTGCGGCTCATCCCGCAGGATGAAGATGAGGTCGAATCTGGAGAGGATCACGGGCTCCAGGCCTATCTGCTGAACCAGGTTGCGGGTCCGATCCAACCTCCCCATCTTGGGGTTGGAAGCGGCGAGGACGGAGGTGCGGCAGTTCAGGGTGGCCACGATCCCGGCCTTGGCCACCGAGATGGTCTGCTGCTCCAGCGCCTCCAGGATGGCGCTTCTGTCCTCCTCCGACATCTTGTCGAACTCGTCTATGCAGGCCACCCCCCCATCCGCTATCACCAGGGCTCCGGCCTCAAGCGTCCACCCTCCCCCCAGCTCGTCCCTGACCGCCGTCGCCGTGAGCCCGGCCCCCGTGGCCTTCTTGCCGGAGGTGTAAAGGCCCCTGGGGGCCACGCTTGCCGTCCAGGTTAGCAGCATGCTCTTGGCAACCCCGGGATCCCCCGTGAGGAGGATGTGGATGTCCCCCCTGATCCTGGTCCTGTCGGGAAGCTGAAGGGGATCGCAGCCGAAGAGCATGAGGGCTATCCCCTCCTTCACGGCCTCATATCCGTGAACACTCGGTGCTATGGACCGGATGATCTTGTCGTAGAGCCAGGGATCCTTGATCATCTCCCTGATCTTCCGCTCATCCTCCTCCGTGAGCTCGGTCTCCTCCACCCCCTTCTGCTGGACCTCCAGGTACGAGATGTCCAGGATCTTCCGGAAGGTCTTCCTCTTCTGCCTGGGACCTCCCTCCTGGAAGACCTCCAGGATTCCGCTCGCGACCACGTGGTTTCCCGGAACGGCCACGTCCACCAGGTCGTCCCTCACGATGCAGTCCAGCATCATGGGCATGCGTCCCCCCCTCAGCTCCTCATGCCTCTCCTGAATCCTCAGGCTCTGCCAGTCCCTGAACTCGGACTTCTCCACCTCAAGCTTGAAGGGCCCCCTCCTCTTGCAGTTGGGGTTCTGGCAGCTGAGGGGCTCCCTGTAGCTCTCCTCGCTCTGCAGCACCGGGTTGAGCTCGCCGCAGTGAAGACACTTGAAGAGGGCCTCCCTGAGCTCAGGCTTTATCTCGCTGGCCCTGGTGAGAATGCCCTCCACCTGGATGAACTTCCCCACGTGCTCCGCCCTGAGGTCCCTGATCTTGACGGTCTCCCCCGCCCCCCTCACCCTGAGCTGCATCTTGGGGCGGCCGGTGATCTCCACCAGCAGCTCGTTGGCTATGCGGAAGAAGTGGCGGGGGGATTCCAGCAGGGCCTCCGCCAGGGTCTTCTTCCCTTCCCACTCGGAGGTCGCCAGCTCGTCGAAGGTCAGAACTAAAGAGTTCTCCCCCTTCGCCTCCGCGTTCTTCAGCCTCCTTACCATTTCCTTCTGCGAGAAGAACTCCCTCAACTTTTCCTTCAGTCCCTCCTCAAGTATGGCAGGCTCCAGAAAATCACCCCCTTTGCCCCGTTTTCGCGATCCCGTTTAAGCGAAGTGGTGCTAAGAGAGCACCCTTTTCCTTTCAAATGGGGAAAATTTTTTCCGTCGAAAAAAATTGGATATACCATTTTTTCACCCCTCCGTTCCCTCCTTCTCGTGTTTTTACTTCTGTAACAAATTTCTTCCGGAGAGAGAGGTGACCCGAAGTTTTGAATCCCTAGCGGAGCCTGATGTACTCGTAGGCCTCGGCCGCCGAGTCAAAGGCGTAGTGGATCTTGGTAAACTCCTTTCTGAACTCCCTCACCTCCTGAGCCACCCTTTCCGGGGCCTCCCCCTTCACCACCACCCGCAGGATGAATTCCGCCACCCTCCCCATTTCCTCCTCCTTCATTCCCAGCCTGGTGACCTCCGAGACCCCCAGCCTTATCCCGCCCGGATTCCGGTAATTCCTCCCCTCCCTGATGTCCCAAGGCAGAAGGTTTCTGTTCACCAGGATGTTGGCCCTCTCCAGCTTCTCCTCCACCGCCCTTCCCCCTCCCTCCCTCACCACCTCCACCAGGATGGTGTGGGAGGAGGTGAAGCCCAGCTCGGCCGCCAGCACCCTCATCCCCCCATCGTAGAGCTCCTGGGCCAGGGCCCTGGCGTTCCTTACTATCTGGGAGGCATACTCCCTGCCGAACTCCAGCATCTCGGCCAGGGCCACGTTCAGGGCGGCCACGCAGTGAAGGTGGTGATTGCTCACCACTCCCGGGAAGACCGCCCTGTTCACCCTCTCGGCCAGCTCCTTCCTGCACAGGATCATGCCGTGCTGGGGGCCGGGGAGGGTTTTGTGGGTGCTGCAGGTCATCACGTCCGCTCCCTCGCGGAGGGGATCCTGGAACTGCTTGCCCGCTATCAGCCCGGCCACGTGGGCCGCGTCGTACCCTATGTAGGCTCCCACCTCATCGGCCACCTCCCGGAGCTCCCGCACGGGGTGGGGGAAAAGCATCACACTTCCGCCGAACAGGAGGAGCTTGGGCTTCAGCTCCCTGACCTTTTTGGTGGCCTCCCCCACCTCTATGTTCATCCTCTTCTCATCAAAGGGCCAGTACTCCACCTCCAGGCCGTGGACGGCTCCCGCCGTGCCCCCCAGCTTCTTCCTTCCCATGCTTATGTGCCCCCCGGACGGTATGGAGAGGCACATCATCGTGTCCCCGGGCTCGGTCAGGGAGGTGTACATGGCCAGGTTGGCCGTAACGCCCGAAACGGGCTGGAGGTTGGCGTGCTCGGCCCCGAAGAGCTCCTTCGCCAGCTCTATCCCCAGCAGCTCCACCTCGTCTATGTACCTGCAGCCGGCGTACACCCTTTCCCCGGGCCATCCCTCCGCGTATCTGTGCTGGAAATCGGTGATCAGGGCCTCCCTCACGGCCAGGCTGGTGATGTTCTCGCTGGCTATCAGGTTTATCGTTCCCTTCATCCACTCGTGGTGTTTGCGCAGGAGTTCGAAGGTCCTGTCAAAGGCTTCCCTGGCTCCCATCCTCATGCCAGAATCCCCCTTACCTCCTCCACCTCCACCTCAAGGGGTGCCCCCGCCACCCTCACGATCTCCTCGGGATCCTTCATCAAATTTCCCGTGGCCACGCAGACCACCACCTCATCCCTGTCCACCTCTCCTGCCTCCACCAGCTTTTTAAGCCCTGCCAGGGAGGCGGCGCTGGCCGGCTCCACCCCTATTCCCTCCGTCCTCGCCAGCAGGAGCTGGGCCTCCACTATCTCCTCATCCGTAACGCTCTCCGCCGTTCCCCCCGAGTTTCGGATGGCCCTCAGGGCCTTGGGTCCGTTCACGGGATTACCTATCCTGATGGCCGTGGCTATGGTCTCCGGATTCTCCACCGGGATGAACCTGTCAAGCCCCCTCTTTATGGCATCCACGATCGGTTTGGCCCCCTCGGCCTGGATGCCCGTCATCCTGGGCATCTCCTTTATCAGGTCCATCCTCTGAAACTCCAGGAAACCCTTGTAGATGGCCCAGATGTTGGCGCAGTTCCCCATCGGCACCACCACCCTGTCGGGGGGCCTCCAGTCCAGCTGCTCGATCACCTCGAAGGCAAGGGTCTTCTGGCCCTGGGGTCGGAAGGGGTTCACGGAGTTCAGCAGGTAGGCTCCCCCGGCCTCACACATCTCCCTCACCAGGGAGAGGGCCCTGTCGAAGTTCCCCCGGATGGCCACCACCCTGGCCCCGTAGGCCAGGGCCTGGGCGAGCTTCCCCATGGCCACCTTTCCGGCGGGCAGGATCACCAGGCACGGAAGGCCTGCCTTGGCCGCGTAAGCGGCCAGGGAGGCCGAGGTGTTGCCGGTGGAGGCGCAGGCCACCGCCCTCGCCCCCAGCTCCAAGGCCCTGGTGACCCCCACCGTCATCCCCCTGTCCTTGAAGGAGCCCGTGGGGTTGGCCCCCTCGTACTTCACGTATATCCCCCGGATCCCCCACCTCTCCTCCAGCCTCCTGCATCGGTAGAGGGGGGTCCCACCCTCCCCCAGCGTCACTATCTTGCCCTCGTCCTCTATGGGCAGGAGGGGCCTGTACTTCCAGACCCGGAGGGGCTCCCTTTCCCACCTCCCCCTGTCCACCTTCTCCCTTACCTCCTCCAGATCGAGCTCTATCTCCAGGAGCCCCCCGCAGCGGGGACACTGATACAGGACCAGGTGGGGATCCCACCTGGCCCTGCATTCAATGCACTCGTACTCGAACCAGGCCCCCATTTTCCCCTTTTTTCTCCCGGGAGGTTATAGCCTCCCACCCCTCAGAGCCTGGTGGACATCCACCAGGTCTCCCAGGAGGGAGCTGGAGGTCTCCTGCGGCCCCGCCCCAAAGCCCGTGAGGGTTATCTCCCTCGCCAGATCCAGCTCAAAGGTCACGGCGTTGAGCGTCCCGCTCACCGCCAGGGGGTGATGGAGGGGAACCAGCTTGGGGCCCACCTCCAGGACCCTCTCCGTCGCCGTGCCCACCAGCCTGACCGCATATCCGGCCTCCTGCGCCAGACGTATGACCTGCGGGGTGATCCTGGTTATTCCCTCCCTCCTGACATCCTTCAGCTTGACGTTCCTGCCCAGCACGGCGTTGGCCAGGATGGTTATCTTGCAGGCCGTGTCCACCCCCTCCAGGTCCAGGCTGGGATCCCTTTCCGCGATCCCCAGCTCCTGGGCCTCCCTGAGCACTATCTCCAGCGGCACCTCCTCCTGGCTCATGCGGGTGAGGATGTAGTTGGTGGTGCCGTTGAGCACGCCGCGGATGGCCAGGATCCTGTTCCCCGTCAGGAGCTTCCGGGCAAAGCCTATGACGGGTATGGCCCCCCCCACCGAAGCCGAGTACCTGAACTCCACCCCCCTCTTCCGGGACAGCTCCTCCAGCTCCCTGAAGGCCACCACCAGCGGGCCCTTATTGGAGGTGATCACGTGCTTTCCCGACAGCATGGCCTCCTTTATGTGCGTCAGCCCGGGTTCCCCCGTCTCTATGTTGGTGGGGGTGAGCTCGAAAACCAGCTCACCCTCCACCTCCCTCACCACCTCCCTCCCGCTGATCTTCTTCCCCTCCACCCTCCCCTTCTCCACCAGCCGCAGAAGCTCCTTGGGGGGAAGACCCTCCTCCCTTACCAGGGCTCCGTTCCTGTCCACCACCGCCGTTATGGTGGGGGAAAGGCCGTACCTCCTGCTGAGAACCTCCCTCTTCTGCAGCAGGGATCTCACGAGCGCCCTTCCCACGTTCCCGAAGCCCAGCACTATTACCCTCAAGCCCCCTCCTCCAAAGCCCTCATGAAGAGGAGCCCCCTCTCCTCGGAAATCCTCTCCAGAAGGGCCAGCACCTCCTCCAGCTCGTCCTCGTTCCTCCCCTCCAGGCTGAGGCGAACGGCCATCTCTCCCTTCCCCATGAGCAGCCTCATGTCCGAGATCCTGGCCTTGCCCGTCCTGCTCACCCTTTCCGTTATCCCCCTCAGGTCCTCCACCCCCATCCTTCCTGCCATCAGAACCGTCCTCCCGAAGAACTCCTCCTTTTCCCCCACATACTTTATCCTGACACCCCGGCTCTCCAGCTCCGACAGGATCCTCCTGAACCTCTCCCTGCTACCTATCTCCAGCACCACCCTAACGGGAACGAAACCGGACTTGGTCTTCTTCTCCCTCCTGTGCACCACGCTCTTGATGTTCCCCCCGAAACGGGAAATGGGTTCTAGAGCCCTCACCAACTGCCCTGGAACGTCCTCTAGCTCCAGCTCCAGGCTGACTAGAATCTCACTCCCTCCCGTTCCTCATCTCCTTCTCTTCGGAATTATCAGGAGCAGGAGGCCCTCCTTCAGCCTCAGGGTGCGCTCCTCGGGGACGGCCTTGGGGGGGAGCTCGAAGGTGGAGAAGTAGGCCTTTCCGTCCCTCCTCCTCGCCACCACCTCGATGGCCCTCCCCCTCCTCCTCACCTCCACCCTTTCCCTTTCCACTCCCGGAACGTGCATGCAGAAGATGATCTCCCAAGGTCTCTCCAGGTAAAGGTATTCCGTTTCAAGCGTTCCCTTTATCTCCCGATCCTCCGATTCCCTGATCCTCCGAACCCCCACCTGTGAGCCACCCGATCCCTTCACCCCTATCGTTTCACCCCCCTTCTCCATCTCCCCGACCAGCTTCCGTATCTTTTTAAAAAACTCCTCCTCAAACATCTTGGTTATCTGTTCTCCCCACTAATAAAGCTTCAGCCACCCCTTCGTTTCCACTGGAAACCTCTATCCCTTTTTATGGCTCTTTTTGTGATATATATACAGATGAAGCTTTCGGAGGAGGAAAGGGGCTGGGTGCTGGGATACTTGGAGGCCAAGGGTTGCTTTTCCCACAACAGGGTGGTCACCAAACGGGGGCTCTACCAGAATCCCGCCTTCTTCGTGACCCACAGGGAAAAGGAGCCGCTCCTGCTGCTCAAGGAGAAGACGGGGCTCGGGGAGGTGAGGAGGGCGGGGGGATTGTTTCGGTGGGAGGTGAGGAGGAAGGCGGAGGTGATGGAGCTCCTGGACCTGCTGGAGGGCGGCCTCAGGCTACCCTCCAAGATCCGTCAGTACGAGAGGTGGAAGAGGGAGGTTCTCCAGTGGAAACAGAGGGGGATCCCCAAAGCCTTATAGCGGGGTAACTTTGGTTGGGGGTGATGCCGATTAAGTCGCTCGTTCACAGAGGGGTGCTCGTTCCCTCCTACGAGTGGAAGGGCCTTCACCTCTTCTATCGTGGCAGGAGGCTGGAGCTGAATCCCGTTCAGGAGGAGATGGCCGTGGCCTTCGGAAGACACCTCCTGGCGGGAAGGGGGGAGGACAGGGTCTTCGTTAGGAATTTCCTCACGGATTTCTGCAAGGCCCTGGGGATACCCAAGGACACGGAGCTGAAGCATTTCGACTTCTCCCCCATCCTCAGGTGGATAGAGGAGGAGAAGAGGAAGAAGGAGGGGATGAGCAAGGAGGAGCGCAAGAGGCTGGCTGAAGAAAGGAAGCGCCAGAGGGAGTTGAACAGGGAGAGGTGGGGGGTGGCCTGGATCGACGGGGAGAGGGTTGAGGTAAAGAACTACACCGTCGAGCCCCCCTGCGTCTTCGTGGGCAGGGGCAGGCATCCCCTCAGGGGAAGGTGGAAGCCCAGGGTGGAGTACGAGGACATCATCCTCAACCTCTCGCCCGACGCCCCCACCCCCGAGCTGCCCGAGGGCAGGAGGTGGGGAGGGAGGGAGTGGGATCCGGAGGCCCTCTGGATAGCCAAGTGGAGGGATAAGCTCACGGGGAAGATGAAGTACGTCTGGCTCTCCGATACCTCCCCCCTCAAGCAGGAGAGGGAGAGGGAGAAGTTCGATCGTGCCAAGGCCCTAGGGGAGGAAATAGAGAGGGTCAGGGAGCACATAAGGAAGCACCTGTCCGATCCCGATCTCAAGCGGAGGATGGTGGCCACGGTGTGCTATCTGATAGACGAGCTGAAGCTGAGGGTGGGGGATGAGAGGGACAGGGAGGAGAGGAACACGGTGGGGGCCACGACCCTGGGGCCGGAACACCTCAGGTTCAACGGAGGGGAGGTGAGGTTCAGCTTCTTGGGCAAGGATCACGTCCGCTGGTCCAAGACCCTCAGGCCCATCCCGGAGGTCCTCAGGAACCTGAGGGAGTTCGCGAGGAGGGGTGGGGAAAGGCTCTTTCCCGGGGTCAGCTCCGAGGACGTGAACGCCTTCCTGGGGGAGGTGGTCCCTGGGCTGACGGCCAAGGTCTTCCGCACCTACCATGCCTCGAGGATAGTGGAGGAGGAACTGAGGAAGGCAGGAATAGGGAAGGAGAACACCGAGATGGAGAAGAGGTGCGCGGCGAAGAGGGCCAACCTGAGGGCAGCGGAGGAGCTGAATCACAAGCGAAAGGTACCCGCGGGCTGGAAAAGGAAGGTGGAGAGGCTCAGGGAGAGGATAAGGAAGCTTGAGGAGAGGCTGAGGGAGCTGAGGGCCAAGCGGGGCAGGAGGAAGGAGGAGAGGCTGAGGAAGCTGAGGGAGAGAATAAGGGAGCTGAAGCTCAGGCTGGAGCTGGAGAGGGAGATAAGGGACTTCAACCTGGGCACCTCCCTCAACTCCTACATAGATCCCAGGATCTACGTCAGGTGGGCCAGGGAGGTGGGGCTGGGGGTGGAAAAGATATATCCCAAGTCCCTCCAGAGGAAGTTCTCCTGGGCCCTGTCCGAGGAGCCGGAGCCGACTTTTTAGCCGGGAGGAGGAAGGAATGGATGATGGGGTCCTACGAGAGGGTGAGGAGAGGGGCGACGGAGGTGGTGACGGAGGAGGAACTGAGGGAGGTGATGAAGGGGAGGCCCAGGGTCTACTGCGGCTACGAGCCCTCGGGCAGGATCCACTGCGGTCACGCCCTAACGGCCTTCAAGCTCCTGGACTTCCAGAGGGAGGGGGCGGAGGTGATCGTGCTGCTGGCGGACCTGCACGCCTACCTGAACCACAAGGGGACGCTGGAGGAGGTGAGGAGGATGGCGGAGTACAACAGGGAATGTTTTGTGGGGATGGGCCTGGACCCGGCGGTTACGGAGTACAGGCTGGGCTCGGAGTTCCAGCTTACCAGGGAGTACATGATGGACGTCCTCAGGCTTTCCACGGAAACCACCCTGCTGAGGGCCAGGAGGGCCATGGCGGAGATAGCCAGGAAGGAGGAGGATCCCGACGTGGCCCAGGTACTCTATCCGCTGATGCAGGCGGTGGACATGGTTCACCTGCGGGTGGAGGTGGCGGTGGGAGGGGAGGACCAGAGGAAGGTTCACATGATAGCGAGGGAGAAGCTGGGGGGGCTAGGGTACAGGAAGCCCGTATGCGTGCACCTGCCCCTCCTCCACGGGCTGGACGGGGACGCCAAGATGTCCTCCTCCAAGGGGAACTTCATAGCGGTGGACGATTCCCCGGAGGAGATAAGGAGGAAGATCCGCAAGGCCTTCTGTCCCCCCAGGCAGGTGGAGGGGAATCCGGTGGTGGAGTACGCCGAGCACCTGCTCCTCCCCAGGCTGGAGGGGCTGGAGGTGAGGAGGTCGGAGAGGCATGGGGGGACGATCCTCCTGAGGGAGGCGGAGGAGCTGAGGAGAAGGTACAAGGAAGGTGAGCTCCACCCCGCCGATCTGAAGCCGGCGGTGGCGGAGGGCCTGATCGAGCTCTTCCGGCCGGTGAGGGAGCACCTGGGGAGGGAATAGCGTTTTCCCTTTATATAATCCCCGCTTCAAAACCTGCGGGATGGGAAGGAGGATCCTCCGCCGATCCATCGTCATAGCCTCCGGAAAGGGGGGAACGGGCAAGACCACCCTGACGGCCAACCTGGGCGTGGCCCTGGGAGCGCTGGGGAAGAGGGTTACCATCCTGGACGGGGATCTGGCCATGGCCAACCTCTCCATCGTGATGGGCCTCACGAGGTTCAGAACGAACCTGCTGGACGTCCTGCTGGGGAGGGCCAGGGTGGAGGAGGCCATTTACCACAACTACGGGGTGAGCGTGGTGCCTACCGGCTTTCGCTTTGAGGAGGCGCACGAGGCCCTTTTCAAGATCAAGCCGGAGCGGGTGGAGGAGGTGGTCAGGGAGCTCCTCCAGGAATCGGAGTTCCTCCTCATAGATGCCCCGGCAGGCATCCAGGATGCCACCATTCTTTCCCTTGCCGCCTCCAAGGAAATGGTGGCGGTCTGCAACCCCACCTACACCAGCCTGGTGGATTGCTACAAGACGGTGAGATTGGCCAACCTGCTCGGGTGCTGGACCAGGGGAGTGGTGGTGAACAGGGTGGGAAGGGATAGTGATCTCTCTACCGCCGAGGTGGAGGAGTTCATGGGGCAGACCCTGGGGGCCATCCCCATCCTGGCGGAGATTCCCGAGGATCCCAGGGTGCAGGAGGCGGAGAGGGAGGGGGTGCCCGTGGTGGTTTACGACCCCGAGTGCAAGGCCTCGAGGGCCATCCAGTCCCTGGCCGAGGTGCTGGTGGGAAGGGCGGGGACGCCCTACGGCTTCGGGAGGGGAGGTGGGGACGAGACGGTCAGGAGGCTGGTGAGGGCCCTGACGGGCAGGGAGCCCTGAGCCTCATACCAGCTCCAGGCTCCTTCCCCTCTCCGGACAGATCACCCTTCCGTCCCCCACGAACTTCCTGAACAGCTTGGGCCTCTCGGAGTGCACCACTATCACCTTCCTCGGCCCCAGCCTCTCCACCACCTCCCTGAGCTCCAGGGAGCTGGCGTGGCCCGAGGCATGGATGTGAAACATGGGGAGGCCGAGGAGCTCCAGCCAGTTGGCCAGCTTACCGAACTCTATCTCCCCCTCCTCATCCCAGGGCTCGCTCTCGGAGTAGATGAAGAGGGAGCCGGGCCTGGGCCTGATCTCCAGGAGCTCCAGCATGTCGTAGTAGGTGGAGAAGAGCAGGACCCTCTCCTGGTTCTCCGAAACCCAGGAGCTGTTCACGTTCTCGTAATCCAGCAGTTTCCTCTCCCAGCCGTACAGGGTCTTCTTCTCCTTTCCGTAGATCTTCACTCCCGGATCCCCCAGCTTGAAGGGGAAGCGAAGCAGGCCCTTCTCTATCTCGGGACGCAGGAACTCCAGCAGGGCGGCCTGCCTTCTGGAGAGGACGAACTCCCTCCCCGCCTCCTGGGCCACCTCGAAGAAGGTACGCAGGCGATCCAAATCCACGCTGGAGAAGCTGGCCGCCACCAGCCCCCTGGCCCGGGAGAGGAGGGCCCTCACCTTCTGCTTGACCTCCTCCTCGCTGGAGGGCCTCGATTCCAGCACGTTGGTTCCCTCCATGACGAGGAAGTCCGGCTCTTCAGCCTCCGTGAGGAAGTCCTCGGTCAGGCGGGGGAGATGGCCGTGGAGGCGGAAATCCCCGGTGTAGACCAGCCTGCCCTCCGGGCCATCCACCACGAAGCCGTAGGAGGCGGGGATGGAGTGGTCCACGTGCACCGGCTTCACCTCAAACTCACCTATTTCCAGTTTACTCCCGGTCCTGAAGGTCACCAGGTTTCCAAGCCCCCTGGGCGACCAGAAGCAGTGGTGGAGGGGGCCTGGCCCCTCCTGGAACTTGGCGAGCCTCTGCTCCTCCGGCCTAAGGGAGGAGATCTCCCTGGCCAGGATGATCCTCCAGGTCCCCTCCCCCACGTACAGGGGAAGATCCGGCTTAAGGTACCTCACGTAGTCCATGTGGTCTAGGTGGGCGTGGGAGAGCAGGACGCCGGAAACCTCCGGCCTCCTTTCGTCCCAGGGGTAGAGACCGGGGAGGTCGGGGAGGAGGCCCATGGAGTATAGCTGCTCACCGTTTTTCGGGATCAGGTAGGGATCGGAGAAGTAGCTGGCCTCCCTGGAAAAGCTCTTTCCGAAGTCCAGCAGGATCTTGGTTTCCCTCCCCTCCAGCAGGAGCTGGTTCCCCCCCACCTCCCCCGCCCCCCCGAAGACGGTTAGCCTCATCGACAACTCTCCGACGTTCCCTGATTTGTAGGTTGATCCCTGGTGGGCCCGCTGGGATTCGAACCCAGGACCTCCACGTTGTAAGCGTGGTGTCCTACCGCTGGACCACGGGCCCAACTAACTTGGGAAAGCTACTTCAAAATCATTATGACCTCCAGGAGGACGATGGCGGCGATCAGGAGGAGGGTGAGGAACTCCATGGAGCTGGCGTGCTGGACGTCCAGCCTCTCCATGGCCATGGCGTAGAGCTCCTGCAGCTGGTCCAGCTTCTTGTCCACCAGCGAGAGCCACTCCGGGATCCTGAATCGCTCGCTGGCCAGCCGGTAGATCTTCCCCAGGTACCACTCCCCCGTGTACTTCAGGATGTTCCTCAGGTCCCCCACGTATTCCATGATCTCCACCCTCAGCTCGGCCAGCTCGCTGGTGGTTCGCAGGAGCTCCTGATAGGACCGGCTTCCCCATCTCACCCCCATCCGCTTGGGGAAGGCCGCCCTCAGGACGCCGTACGCCTTCTCCGTCTCGAAGTCAAGGATGGAGTCGTAGGTCTTGAGCTCCAGCAGCTGAATCTTGGCCAGCTCGATCATCCTCACGTAGTCGTCCGCGTACCCCTCCTGCTCGTAGATGAGGGTGGAGTACCAGTCCACCAGGATCAGGTCCCTGTTGGAGTAGCTGAGGAAGGAACGGAGGGAATCGTCCACCTCCTTGCGACTGAGCGACCTCCACTCCACCTCGCCCCTGAGGAGGCCGGCCGCATGCTTCCTGAACTTGGTCAGGAAGTCCGAGGCGGACAGGGTGGGATCGGAACCCGTGAGGAGGATGAGGGTGTAGGTCTCGGGCACCTCGGTAGCCTGGTACGGAAGCACGATGGCCCTCCTGATCTTCCTTTTGAGATCCTCGAAGTACCTCCTGGCTATCTCCTCCAGCCTCGTCTCCTGCCCCCCGCTTTTCACCTTCCTCTCATCCATTCCCACCAGCCTGATCACCGAGTCCACATCCCTCCCCTCGAACCTCAGGATGAGGGAGATCTCTATGGCGCCCACGGGGAAGATCTTCCCCTCCACCTCCAGTTTATGTCCCTCCACCTCCACCTCCCCCAGCCTCCCCATGAGGGGGATGAGGCCAAGGTGCTCGTACTTGGGGGCCAGGATCCTCATTCGCCGGCGGGGCCTCTGCTCCACCAGCCCCAGCCTCGCCGGGATAAGGGAGAGGTTCACCTCCCCCCCGCAGTCATAGAAATACTGGAAGACGATGGAGCCGGTGAGGCGGATCATCTCCTTCCCTGTCCCTGCCGGGGTAAATACCCCCTGCCGGGTCCCCTCCCGAAGACCAGCTTTAGCAGGGGGGGAGTGAGGAGGGAAGTGAAGAAGACGGTCACCACGGTCATGGAAAAGAGCTGGCTTCCTATCGCCCCCACCCTCAGTCCCGCCGAAGCTATGATGAGGGCCACCTCCCCCCTGGGCATCATCCCCACCCCCACCCTCAGGGCCTCCCACCTCCCCATCCCGCCCAGCAGGGCCCCCGATCCACATCCCCCTATCTTGCTCAGGAAGGAAGCGCCCAGGAAGAGGAGGATTCCCGGACCCACCTCCCTCAGGGCCCCCAGATCGGTGCGCAGCCCCACCTCCGCGAAGAAGAGGGGGATGAGGAGGCCGTATCCTATCACGGAGACCTTTTCCCGGAGGGTTCGGGAGAGGGGGGATCGGCTGGCCAGGAGCCCCACGAGGAAGGCCCCGGTGATGGCGGCTATCCTGGTCTTCTCGGCCAGGGAGGAGATAAGGAACACCAGGGCCAGGGCAAGGGAGAGGGAGAATTCGGGGGCCCTTACGCCGGTGCTCCGGGCCAGGATCCAGGGCACCAGCCTGGGGCCCACCGTGAAAATGAGGAGGAAGAAAGCCAGCATCAGCAGGAGGGTCCAGATCAGGCCCAGGACGGAGAGGCTCCCGTAGGCCAGCCCGACCAGGAGGCTGAGGACGATGATCCCGAAGACGTCGTCTATCACCGCCGCCCCCAGGATGGTGATCCCTTCCCTGCTGTGGAGGCGGTGCAGGTCCAGGAGGGTGCCCACGCTTATCCCCACGCTGGTGGCCACCAGCACCCCTCCGGCAAAGGCCGCCTCGAGGCTGGTCCAGCCCAGCACGTGGGCCGCCGCGAAGCCCAGCGGGAAGGCCCAGAGCGTCCCTCCCAGGGCGGCGAGCGCGGCCTCCCTGCCTGAGGCCCTCAGCTCCTCCCACTCCAGGGAGAGCCCCGCCAGGAAGAGGAGGAGCAGGATGCCTAGGTCGGCCAGGAAGCCCACCCAGCCCCCCTCGGGGGTGGAGGGGTCCAGGCAGAGGCGATGTCCCAGGTGGGAGGAGAGGGAACCCGCCACGGAGGGCCCGACCAGCAGGCCGGCCAGGATCTCCCCCAGGACGGGGGGCATCCTCAGCCTGTTGGCGAACAGGGCCCCCAGCCTGGCGGCCAGCAGGAGGATTCCCAGGTACAGGAGGAGGGAGGAGGTCTCGGGCGGCAGTTCCCTCACCTCCCCAGCTTTTTCAGGAGATCCCTGAGGGAAAGTACTCCCACCAGTTCTCCGTTCTTGGTCACGGGCAGGTGGCGGAACTTGTGGAGGAGCATCAGGTGAAGGGCCTCCCGCAGGCTCATGTCGGGCCTGGCCGTCACCGGTCTCCTCGACATGATCTCCCCGGCAGACCTCACCACCGGGATCTCAAAGAGCTCCGGCCTCCCCACCACGGGACGGTGGATCCTGGGCATGAAGAGCTGGAAGAGGTCGCTCTCCGTTATCACCCCCACCAGCCTCCTCCCCCTCACGACGGGGAGCAGCTCCCTTCCCCTCATGAGGTGCTTGAGGAGGAGGGGGAGGGGGGTCTCGGGGGTCACGGCGAGGGGGCGCTTCATCACCTCCTTCACCTTGATCCTCTCCAGCCTCCGCAGGTACAGCTCGTTTCTCCTGGCGGGCATCAGCAATTAGTGGGCCGGGGATTATAAGTAGGCCCGAAGGCCTCAAGTTTGGTTAAGGCGCCGGGGCTGGGATTTGAACCCAGGAGGCGCGTAAGCGCCAACGGGTTAGCAACCCTTGGCGGGTCCTGCGACCTGTCGCCGTACCTGGCTGGGCCACCCCGGCTTTTTATCTTGGTTCTTAAGGGCTTTAATCCTGTCGGATCACTTCCCCTCGGGGGGCTTGAGGAGCTCCTCGATGGGCTTCTCCCCGTACTTCACGATCTTGGTGTTGAGCTGCCTTATGTCCTCGGCCACCACGTTCCCGTGCACCCTCTTCCTCCTCCTCTCCCCCTTCTTGCGCGGGCGATATCCCGGACCGCCGGCCAGGAGGAGCCTCTTGCGGCCGGGGCCGGGGAGGTCGGGCCTCATGGGGAAGCCGTCCCTGTCCGTTCCCCCCGTGATCTGGAGCTCGTATCCGGGCAGCCCCACCAGGCTCCCGTCGAAGGATTCCCCTATCTTCTTGCCTATGAGGGCGCGGGCGGCGGGCTCCTTCAGCTCCACCTGATAGCTCTTTCCCGTCCTGGGATCCCCTATCACCACCTTGAACATCTCCTAGCTTCCTGAGGTCCTCCTTATTAAAGTTCACATCAGGCCGTAGGTCGGATCCTCCTTCCGTTTGATGGTGAGGATCTCCTCCAGCACCCCCTGCTCGTCCCCGCTCAGGAGGTCCCTGAGCTCCCTTTGCAGCCTCAGGGCGTGGTCCCTGGGGATGTCGGTGTACAGGATATCCCCCTCTCGCAGGTTCCTCCCCACCACCCCACCCTCGATGGAGATGGCCAGCTCCTCCCCCGCCCTCGCCTCCGCCACGCTCTTCTTTTCCTTCTGCATCTCCCTGACCCTTCCCACGGGCTTCCCGTCCTTCCTCATGAGGGGGTACTTGGGCTTGAGAACCCCTCCCAGGATCGAGACCCCCACGATGGCCGGCTCGCTCCGTCTGAAGACGTATCCGGGCTTGAGGGTGAGCTTGGCGGGCCTGATCACGGCCTCCAGCTTCTTCTCCCTCACCTCCTGCTGTTTGGCCTCCCTCCATCTCTCGAAGTCCTCCAGCAGCTCGTAGATGACCTTCCCCGTCAGGATCTCCACCCCGGTCCTGGCCGCCTCCTCCCTGGCCTCGGGCAGGACCGAGACGTTGAAGGCCAGGATCACCCCCAGCAGGGGATCGCTCTGGGCCACGGTGGAGGCCTCCACCACCTCCCTCCTGGAGACATCCCCCACGTCCGCCCACCTTATGGGTATCCCCTTGCTCCTCAGCTGTCCCTCCAGCGCCTCCAGCGAGCCCAGGGTGTCGGCCTTCAGGATCACCCCGTTGAGGTCGGAGGTGAACCTGACCCTCCTCAGTTCCTCCTCCACCTCCTGCCAGAAGCTCTGGGCCTCGGAAAGGGACTCGATGACCCTGAAGGGGGTCCCCGCCACCACTCCCTCCAGCTGGGGGGCGGACACCCTGACCCCCGCGGCGGCGGTCACGCTCCTCACCTGCTCAAAGCGGTCCTCCGGATCCCTTATCTCGTCCAGGGGCCTGGGCTTCAGGATGGCCCTCACCCTGGACACCTTGACCCCTCCCTTCCCCACCGCCGCAAAGAGGTCCCCCACCGACAGCCTTCCGTCGTACAGGATCACATCCATCACCGTCCCCAGCCCCGTTTCCTCCTTCACCTCCAGCACGGTGCCCTTCCCCGGCCCGGTGACCTCCACCGTCAGGGCCTCCCTCAGGAAGCGCTGGGCCAGGCCCGCCAGCACCACCAGCAGTTCCGCCAGCCCCTCCCCCGTCTTGGCGCTCACGGGGACGATGCAGACCTGCCTCTTGAAGTCCGTCACCCTGTCGAACCTCTCCGAGTCGAACCCCTGCCGGTGCAGCTCCCCCACCAGCTCGTAGATCTTCCTGTCCAGCGCCATCTCCACCTCCCTCCCCTGCTTCCTCACCGACTCCAGGAAGCTCTTCCCGCCCGAGGGCCTCCAGCCCGGGATGAGGTCGATCTTGTTGGCGGCCACCAGGAAGGGGGTCTTGTAGGTCCGGAGAATTTGCAGGGACTCGAAGGTCTGGGGCATGAATCCTTCCTTCACGTCCACCACCAGCACGGCCAGGTCGGCCAGGCTCCCCCCCCTCTTCCTGAGGTTGGTGAAGGCCTCGTGGCCAGGGGTGTCCACGAAGAGGAGGCCGGGCACCTGCAGCTCTATTCCCATCTTCTTCATCAGCTCCCCGCTGATCTCCCTGATGGAAGCCAGGGGAACCTCGGAGGCCCCTATCCACTGGGTGATCCTGCCCGGCTCCCTGGCGGCCACCGCCGTTCCCCTTATGGTGTCGAGCAGGGTGGTCTTGCCGTGGTCCACGTGTCCCAGGATGGCCACGATGGGGCAGCGTATGGCCTTCATGCCTGAGTAACTGGACCTCCACCTCCAAAATACTTCCCGCCCTCAGGAGCCGGACGTCCCCAGCCTCTGCAGCTTTTCCTTCCTGTACCTCTCCGTCCAGCGGACGCGGTGGGGCTTCCTTCCCAGGTTGAAGTTGCGCTCGCACTTGGAGGAGCAGAAGTACAGGAGGGTGCCGTCTCTCCTGACCAGCATGGTTCCCGTTCCGGGGATCATCCTCTTCCCGCAGAAGCTGCACTTGAGGCTGGCCGGCAACTACGGCACCTTTATCTCCTTGGCCTCCCTTTCCGTCTCCCTGAGCATGAGGATGTCCCCCACCTGAACGGGTCCCCTGACGTTCCTGGTCAGGATCCTGCCCTTGTCCGGCCCCTCCAGCACCCTGCACCTCACCTGCTTGACCTCCCCCGCCACCCCCGTTCTCCCCTTTATCTGCAGGACTTCGGCCGGATAACCTAGCACGGTTTCCTCGGGCATCCCATCATCGCTTGAGTTCCTTGAGCCTGGCCAGGATCTCCTTGATCAGGCCCTCCGCCCCCCCCTCCTCCAGGATGGCCACGCTGGCCGACGCCACCTCTATCCCCGCGGCGGTCCCCAGCTCGGCCTTCTTCGGCACGTAGATGTAGGGAACCCCCCTCTCCTCGCAGAGGGGGGGGAGGTGGGCGACCACCTCGGGCGGGTCCACGTCCTCGGCTATCACCACCAGCTTGGCCTGCTTGCGCTCCACCGCCTTAACGGTTTCGTTCACCCCCTTCTTGATCTTCCCCGTCTTCCTGGCCTCCTCCACCGCCTCGTAGACCTTCTCGGCCAGGTCCGGGGGCACCTCGAAGCGCACGTAGATGGGCTTCGGCATCCGCATCCCTCCACCTATCAGGTCATACATTCGAGGGGATTGGTTTTAAAGCTATGGGGAAGGTCCGAAGAACCTGCGGAACAGGGGCTCCAGGTCCTCCGGTCCCCTCAGGATCTCCACCCCCTCCATCCTCCTGAGCCTTTCCACGTTCTCCACATCCTCCTTCCTTATCCTCAGGGTGAGCTCCTCCCCCCCCGGCAGCCTGGTGGTGACGAAGCCCTCCCTCAGGTCGGAGGGCATCACGCAGACGGGGACGGGGGGATACACCTTCAGGGCCTGGAGGGCGGAGTTGGAGAGGAGGGAATCTCCTATCCCCACCGCTATCTTGGCCACCGTGTTGGAGGTGGCGGGGGCGATCAGGAGGAAGCGGTAAGCCCCCCTCTGCAGGGCCCCGGCCAGGAAGGGCTGGTTGGGACCCTTCTCCACCGAGAGCTTGCCGAAGGTCCCCTCCAACTCCTCCCAGAGCCCGTACATCCTCACCACCTCCTCCCCCGCCCTGGAGAGGAAGACCCTTATCTCCACCTCCCGGTACCTTCCGGCCAGCCTCTTCATCTCCCCCACGATCTCCCTGAGCCTGTCCCCGCTCCCCGTGATTCCCCAGGCCACCCTACCTGGCATACCTCTCCAGCGCCTCCGCGAACCTCTCCACGGTCCTATCCAGGGTCCTGAGGCCTTCCTCGTCCGTTCCCTCCCCGTCCACCCTGTCCCTGCTCCAGAAGGTGGCCCCCAGGTTGGCCCCGAAGGCTCCCCCGCTCACGGGGATCACCCCGTTGAGGAGGTAGAAGGTGTGGATCTGGAGGAGGGCCAGCTCCTGTCCCCCCATCCTGTCTCCCCCCACCGCTATCCCCATCCCCACCTTCCCCCTCAGGGCGTCCGGGCGGGAGGCCAGCAGGGCCCTGGTGCGGTCCATCACCGCCTTTAGCTGGGCGCTGCATCCCCCGTTGTAGACGGGGGTGGCCAGGATCAGTCCCCTCGCTTCCTGCAGGTGTCCGTAGAGCTCCTGCATGTCGTCCTGGAGGGCGCACCTCCCGTGCCTGAGGCAGAAGTCGCAGTGGCGGCAGTATCCCACGGTTTTCTCCCTAACGGTGAAGAAGCGGGTGGGGAAGCCCTTTTCCTCCAGCTTGCGCAGGGCCCTGAGCAGGGCCCCTTCCGTTGCCCCCTTCCTGGGGCTCCCGCAGATGCCCAGGACCAGCATTCCCCTACCGGTGTGCGAAGACCGTCCATATCTCCCTTCCGGTTCTCTCCACCCTCACGAAGCCGTAGCGCTCGAACTGCAGGATCTCCCCCTCCCCCACCTCCTTAAGCCCCGGTTCCCCCCATCCCTCCTCGAGCGAGCCGTCCGGCCTCAGGACCCTCACCCTCACCGGATCCGCCGAAACCCACTGGATCTTGGGAACGTCCGGCAGGAGCTCCAGGCCCTCGAACTCGGCCTCGGGCGGGGACTTGGAGAGCAGGCGCACGTTCATCAGGTCCTTGAGCCTGAAGACCTGTCCCTCCTTCAGAGCCTCCAGGTCGCGGGAGGGGATGAGGACCAGCAGGTGCCCGTCCTCATACCTGAGGGGAAGGAGCCTCCTTCCCCTCTCCGGATGGGAGGGGTGGAGGGGAAGCTCCGCCGCGGGAAGGCTGGGGGCCTTCCTGATCCTCATCCAGACCCCGTCCGGGATGAAGAAGTACCTCAGGGCCAGGTCGTCCACCAGCTTCCGGTTCTGGGCCTCCAGGACCTCCCAGCTGAGGGAGGCGTCCACGGGGGTGAGCCCCACCTCCAGGATCACCCTCCTTATGCTCTCGGGCAGGAACCCCCTCCTGCGGAGGGAGGCGAGGGTGCCCAGCCTGACGTCGTCGTAGCCCTGCAGCTCCCCCCTTTCCACCGCCCTGACTATCTCCGTCTTGCTGAGCTTGGTCCCCGCCAGCGTGAGGCGCCCATACTGGATCACCGTGGGATACTCCCATCCCAGCAGCTGGAAGAGCAGGCGCTGCCTGGCCTCGTTCACCTCGTGTTCCTTCCCCCTTATCACGTGCGTGATTCCCATCTCGTGGTCGTCCACGGAGACCGAGAAGTTGTAGAGGGGCCAGACCCGGTACCTCCTCCCCACCCTGGGGTGGGGATCCTCCACCACCCTGAAGGCGGGCCAGTCCCGCAGGGCCGGGTTGGGGAGACCCAGGTCGGTCCTTATCCTGAGCACCGCCTCCCCCTCCCGGTACCTTCCCCCCTTCATCCCCTCCCACCTTTCCAGGTGCTGGGAGGGGGGAAGCTCCCTGCACGGGCAGGGAAGGCCCCTGTCCCTTCTCTCCCTGAACTCCTCCGCCCTGCAGAGGCAGACGTAGGCCTTCCCCTCCTCCAGCAGGAGCTCGGCCACCCGGTAGTAGAGCTCCAGGCGGTCGGACTGGTAGAACTCCTCGTCCCACCCTATCCCCAGCCACCTCAGGTCCTCCCTTATCCTGTCGTACATCTCGGCCCTGGCGTTGGAGGGGTTGGTGTCCTCGAACCTCAGGATGAACTTCCCCCCGTACAGGCGGGCGTACTCGTGGCTCAGAAGGGCGGCCCGCACGTGCCCCAGGTGCAGGGGGCCGTTGGGGTTGGGGGCGAACCTGGTCACCACCCTTTCGTACCTCTCCACGTTCGGGAGTTCGGGCAGGCCCCTCCTCCTTTCCCTCCTCTCCCTCCTCCTCCCCTCCCCCACCCTCCTCCGCTGCTCCTCCGGGGAGAGGGCGTTGACCTCCGCCAGGATCTCCTCGACCAGGGGCAGGAGCTCCCTGAGCCTGGGGCGGAGCTCGGGGAACTCCGCCGCCATCCTCCTCACCACCGGATCGAGGAGGGCCCTTCCCCCGTGCTCCACCGCGTTTTCCAGGGCCAGCCTGAGCAGCCTGTTCCTCAGGTCCTCCAAGCCCCTACACCCGGCGCTCGATTACGAAGTCCGCCAGCTCCTCTAAAAAGCTGAGAGCCTCCGACCGCGGGAAGCCCCCCAGTTCCCTCCTGGCCCTTTCCGAAAACTCCCTCGCCCTCTTCCTGGCCTCCTCCACGATCCCCCTCCGCACGAGCAGGGAGACCACCTCCTCCACCTCCCCCTTCCCTGCCGGCCTCCCCAGCACCCCCAGCAGCTTCCTCCTTTCCTCCCCCCTCAGCCTGCGCAGGGCCAGGCAGACCACCAGCGTGCGTTTTCCCTCCCTCAGGTCCGATCCCACGGGCTTCCCCATCTCCTCCTTCTCCCCCACCAGCCCGAGGATGTCGTCCTGGATCTGGAAGGCGATTCCCAGGTTCTCCCCGTACCTCCCCAGCCTCCTCACCTGGGAGGGGGTCCCTCCCCCCAGCAGGGCCCCGGCGGAGGCGCAGGCCCTCATCAGGGCCCCCGTCTTCAGGGAGACCATTCGCACGTACTCCTCCTCCGTGAGGTTCAGGCGGCGGGAGAGGAGGAGGTCAAGGGCCTGCCCCTGGCTCAGCTCGAAGCTCGCCCTGCTCACCAGCCTGAAGAGCTCGGCGGTCCTCCTCCCGTCCATCCCTATCCTGGAGGCGTTGAGGGAGAGGGCCTCGAAGACCTTGGCGAAGAGGGCGTCCCCGGCCAGGATGGCCATGGGTTCCCCCCAGATCCTGTGGACGGTCCTCACCCCCCTTCTGAGGGGGGAGTGATCCATGATGTCGTCGTGGATGAGGGAGAAGGTGTGCAGGAGCTCCAGGGCCGCCGCCGTTTCCAGGGCCCCCTCGGCCCTTCCCCCCACCACCTCGCAGCAGGCCAGGGTCAGGCACGGGCGCAGCCTCTTTCCCCCGGCCTTCACCAGGTGAAGGGAGGCCTCCCTCAGCTCCCCCGGTTCCGTCCCCGAGAGGAGACGGCGGAGGACCCCCTCCACCGCCGGGCTCCTTTTGGCCACGTACTCCAGGACGCTCATCCTCCCAGCCTCAGGGGACGGCCGTTCTCGAGCCGGTGCAGGAGCCCCTCCCCATACCCCAGCTCCCTTCCCAGCTCCACCAGGGCCTCCAGCTTCTCGGGGGTGCCGTGACAAGGAAGGAGGTGCTTGGGGGAGAGGGCCCTCAGGAACTCGGCCGTGTCCCTCCTGGCGGCGTGGCCCGAGACGTGCACGTCACGGTGTATGACGGCCCCCTGCACCGTTAGCTTGGCCTCCAGAAGGCTTCGGTTGTTCTGGTTGATGGGGTTGGGGATGACGCTGGCGGAGAAGATCACCTGATCCCCCTCCTCTATCCGGAAGGGAAGCTTGTGATCGGCTATCTTGCTCAGCACGGAGGTGGGCTCCCCCTGGTGTCCCGTGCAGATGAGCACGTAGTCACCCCTGGAGCCGTTGGCCTTCTTCAGGAACTTCTTGATGGAAGGTGGGGTTCCGTGGATGGGGAGGTCCGGGGGGAGGTGGACCAGGTTGAGGCTCAGGGCGGCGGAGAGGTAGTGGCGCAGGGACCTCCCCACCACCACCGGAATCCTGCCCAGCTCCTCCGAAAGCTCCACGATGGACCTTATCCTGGCTATGTGGGAGGAGAAGGTGGTGACCAGCATGGCCTTTCCCTTCCTCTCCGCCCTCCCCATGGTCTCCTCCAGCATCCTTCTGGCCTTCCCCTCGCTTCCCGTGGGACCGGGCTCGTCCACCCTCACCGCCCCCACCATGGCCGCCTCCAGCTCCCCCACCCTCCTCCTCAGCTCCTGCAGGTCGGTGGGCTGGCCGAGCAGGGGCTCCTCGTCCAGCTTGAAGTCGGTGGCGAAGAGGAGGGAGTGATCCCCCTCCCTGAGCAGCAGGAAGACGGTCTGGGGGATGCTGTGGTTGGCGGGGAGGAAGTGGACCTCCAGGTCCCCCAGCTCCACCCTCTCCCCCGGCCTCACGGGCACCATCTCCGTTTCCTTTCCCTCCTCCAGCACCAGGCGCTTCACCAGCTCCAGCGTGTAGGGGGTGCCGTAGAGGGGGGCCCGGTAGAAGCGCAGGAGCTTTCCCACCGCCCCTATGTGATCCAGGTGGCCGTGGGTGAGGAGGATGGCCCTGACCTTCTTTCCCCTCAGGGGACGGTCGTCCGGTATGGCGCTGATCCTCACCAGCTCCTCCAGGCTCATCCTCGAGAGGTCGGCCTCCTCGAAGGCCTGGATGGCATCCAGCCTCACCCCCATGTCCACCACCACATAGCCTCCCCCCAGGTTCACGGCCGTCATGTTCCTCCCCACCTCCCCCAGCCCTCCCAGCGGGAGAACCTCAAGCAAGCCCGGCCCTCCTCCCCGGCTTTATCCCCCTGGCCAGGAACCACTCCCTGGTCCTGCCCGTCACCACCAGGGGGACCCTCTTCAGCTCCTGCGGCCTCCTGCATCCGGTGAGGAACATGGCCACCCTTAACTCCCTGAGGAACTCCTCCAGCCACCTCTCCGCCTCCCTCCTTCCCTTCCAGGCCGCCCTCAGGAGGGGAAGGGCCACGCCCACCAGATCGGCGCCCAGGGCCAGGGCCTTGGCGGCGTCCAGGCCCGAACGTATCCCCCCGCTGGCTATCACCGGAACCTTCACCGCTCCGGCCACCTCCGCCGTGCACACGGCCGTGGGGATGCCCCAGTCCCAGAAGGTCCTGCCCAGCCTGGCGGCGGCAGGGTTCCTGAGGGCCTCCACCCCCGCCCAGGAGGTGCCGCCTGCCCCGCTCACGTCGATGGCCGCCACCCCGGCCCTGACCAGCTGCCTGGCCACCCCGCCGCTTATTCCCGCCCCGGTCTCCTTGGCTATCACGGGCACCCCCACCCCTGCGCAGATCCTCCTCAGCCTGGAGAGTCCACCCCTGTAATCCGGCCTCCCCTCCCGCTGGACGACCTCCTGCAGGGGATTCAGGTGGATGGAGAGGGCATCCGCCCCTATCATCTCCACGGCCCTCCTGGCCTCCCTCACCTCCTCCCCTGAGAACTGGGAAAGGCCCAGGTTGGCCACCAGGAAGACGTGGGGGGCGACGTCCCTCACCTTGTAGGTTTCGGCCAGCGATTCCTCCTCGAGGGCCGCCCTCTGGCTTCCCACCGCGAAGGCCACCCCCCTTTCCTCCGCCAGCGAGGCCAGGAGGCGGTTGAGCCTTCCCCCCTCCTCGTGCCCGCCGGTCATGGGGAGGATCATGAGGGGGGCCTCCAGCCTCCTCCCCAGGAAGGTCACGGAGAGGTCCACCTCCTCCGGGGAGAGTTCCGGGAGGGCGCGGTGCACCAGGTGGACGTCCTCCAGGCCCGTGGTGTTCCAGATCATCTCCACTTCCTTCCTCAGGCAGATCTCCAGGTGGGACCTCTTGCGCTCGCTCGTGGAGGTCGCGGTCTCACCCCCTCACCAGGGTCCCCAGGCTCCGATCCCCCTGCAGGGCCCTCCTCAGGACCCCCTTCTTGCAGGCGTTCACGATCTGGGACTCGATTCCCTTCCTGGCCAGCGCCAGCAGCTCGCGGACCTTCCCCAGCATCCCCTCCGTGACGTCCCAGCCTCCGGAGGGGGAGGGCCTCAGCCCCCTCCAGTCCGCCGGGGTTATCACCCTGAGGAGCCTGGCCTCCGGGTTAAGCTTGGGATCCTCGGTGAAGACCCCATCCACGTCCACCCCCAGCACCACGCGCGAGGCCCCGAGCCTGAGGGCCAGGTGGGCTACCAGCCTGTCTCCGGAAAGGATGTTCACCCCCTGTTTCAGGTCCATCACGGCATCCCCGTATAGCACGGGGAGGAGGCCCAGCTCCACCATCCTCCTGACGGGCCCGAGCTCCATCCTCCTTATCCTCCCCCCCTCCAGCACGCAGCAGGAGGAGGGGGGAACGGGAACGGCCGGCAGGCCCCTTCTCCTCAGCTCCCCCACCACGTGCAGGTTCAGTCGCTCCATGGCCTTCCTCACCTCCAGGAAGCCCCTGAGCTGCTCGGGCCCCCTCAGCCCCCCGGTGAGCCCGTACCTCTTGGCCAGGGGATGGCCGAAGGATCCTCCCCCGTGAACCAGCACCATCCCCTCCACCCCCTCCAGCTCCCCCGCCAGCCTCCTCAGGGTTCCCCTCCTCAGCGAGAACTCCCTGCGCTTGTCCGTGATCACGCTTCCGCCCAGCTTGACCACCACCGGGCCCGGCCTCACCCCGTTACGGCCAGCGATCCGTATCCCACCACCTCCGGCATGGGACCGGCGATGTCCCCGCTGGTGGCGTACTTCAGCAGCCTTCCCCTCCTGGCCCCCAGCTCCAGACAGGCCCTGAGCATGGCAGCCACGGGCCCGTATCCGCACATGCTTATGTCCTCCTCCTCCACCGTTCTC
This sequence comes from Hadarchaeota archaeon (SeqCode), assembly GCA_964509845.1. Taxonomy (GTDB): domain Archaea; phylum Hadarchaeota; class Hadarchaeia; order Hadarchaeales; family WYZ-LMO6; genus WYZ-LMO6. The sequence goes on from CAZDZG010000003.1 coordinate 34,872, forward strand.
AGGAGACCCCTCCAGTCCAGGGCCTCTATCCTCTCCAGGGCCTTGGCATCCTTCTTCCTGGCCCTCTCGGCGGGCTCGTAGTGGGTGAAGTCGGTGGAGGCCACGATTACGGCTTCCTTCCCCCTCAGCACCCTCGCCAGGGCCTCCCCCACCTCGCGGCTGGTCTCCTCATCCTGGAGCATCAGGCAGACCGCCACGAGCCCGAAGTCCGAGCCGAAGAGGTGCTGGAGGAAGGGGAGCTGCACCTCGATGGAGTGCTCGTACCGGTGGGCCACCTCGTCCAGATCCGCCACCTCGCACTCCTCGGCCAGGGAGCGGGAGAGCTCCGAGTCGATCCGCACCTCCCCCAGCGGGGTTCTCCAGACCCCCGATGGGAAGACGGAGACCCCGGATCCCATGCCGGTGTGGTTGGGACCCAGGATCACCACGGTGGTGGGACGGCAGGAGGCCAGGAGGAGGTAGCCGTGGGCGGCCACCGGGCCGGAGTACATGTAGCCGGCGTGGGGGGAGACCAGCCCCAGCACCTTCTCCCCAACCTTCCCCGGGGAGGGAAGCCTTCCGGGCCCGTGGGGGTGGGTATAGCACCACTCTATCCTGGAGAGGAGGGCCTTCCTCTCCCCCTCGTAGAAGGCCCCGGCCACCGCCGGAAGTCTTATCACTGGTTGACCTCCTTGGGCCTGCTTTCGAATTCCTCCACCGGTATGGGGAAGGGGGCATCCGGAGCCAGCTCTCCCCTTTCCCTCAGGACCTGGCGGGCCAGCAGCCAGTAAACCAGGGCCAGGGCCTTCTTCCCCTTGTTGTTGGTGGGGATGACCAGGTCCACGTCGGCCGTTTCGTTATCCGTGTCGCAGAGGGCTATCACCGGTATGCCCATCTTGGCTGCCTCGGCCAGCGGCTGGGCGTCGGCCATGGGATCCGTGACCAGGAGGAGGGAGAATTCGGAGTATCCGGGATAGGAAGGGTTGGTGAGGGTTCCGGGCACGAACCTTCCCACGATGGGTTTGGCCCCCACCACCTCGCAGAACTTCAGGACGGGCTGCTGCCCGTACTGCCTGGCCGACACCACCAGGATCCTCTCCGGTTTCTGCCTGGCCAGCATCTTGGCGGCCACCCTTATCTTGGCATCCGTCTTTTCCACGTCCAGGATGTAGATGCGGTCGGGGCGGACCTTGAAGATGTAGGGGGCCATCGATCCCGTCTTCTGCCTGGTCCCTATGTGCACCCCTGCCGCCAGGTAGGTGTTCCTGTCCACCAGCAGCTCCCCAACCTTTTCCTCCGCCTGCATCCTCTCGCCCACTTCCTCTCCTCACCGACCGCGGTTAAAAGCTATCCGAAGCCGAGCCTGGCCAGCCTTTTCACCCTCTCCTCCAGGCGGATGAGCTCGTTCAGCTTCACCGTCCTCTCCCCTCCCACCGCCCCCGTCTTTATGAGGGGGCAGCCCGCCCCCACCGCCAGGTGGGCGATGGTCTCGTCCTCGGTCTCCCCCGAGCGGTGGGAGGCCACCGGCACCATTCCCCCCCTGCGGGCCAGCTCCACCGCGGTCAGGGCGTCGGTCAGGGTTCCCACCTGGTTGGGCTTGATGATGACGGCGCTGGCCGCCCCCTCCCCCCTCTCTATCCTGGCCGGATTGGTGGCGAAGAGGTCGTCCCCGCAGACCAGGCATTTCCTCCCCACCTCCTCCCTCAGCCTGGAGAAGCCCGAAAAGTCCTCCTCGTGGAGGGGGTCCTCCAGGTAGAGGAGGTCGTAGGTCTCCACCAGGGTCAGGGCGAACTCCAGCTGCTCCTCCTCCGTCAGCTTCTTTCCCTCCCTCGGATAGACGTACCTTCGCTTCGAGGGATCGTAGAGGTTGCTGGCCGCCATGTCCAGCCCCATCCTCACCTCCCTTCCCTCCTCCCTTCCCACCTCCTCACAGGCCCTCCTCACCAGCTCCAGGGATCCCTTCCCGTCCAGAGGTGAAACCCAGGCCCCCTCGTCCCCTCTCCCTCCGGCAAACCTTCCCCCCTTCTCCCTGAGGAGCTCCCCCACCCTCCGGTGCACCCTGGCGTTGATCAGGGCAGCCTCCTGAAAGCTCCTCGCCCCGGGTGCCACCACCAGGATCTCCTGCAGGTCCGTTCCCCCTCCCCCGGCGTGGGCCCCCCCTCCTAGCACGTTGCCGAGCGGCAGCGGAAGGGTGGAGCCCCTTCCGAGGAGACGGTACAAGGGTATTCCCCTGGCGGAGGCCTCGGCCTTGGCCGTGGCGAAGGAGAGGGCCACGGCGAGGTTCCCCCCTATCCTGGAGAAGTTCGGGGTCCCGTCCAGCTCCCTCAGGAGGGTGTCGGTCCCCCTCAGGTTCAGCTCCCTTCCCCTGAGCCTCCGCGAGATCTCCCCCCGCAGGAGGGAGAGGGAGGCGTCCACCCCCCCGGAGGCGAACGGCACCGCCTCGTACCTTCCCCTGCTCCTCCCGCTGGGTGCGGAGCCCCTCCCGAACCCCCCTCCCCCCCAGACCTCCACCTCCAGGGTGGGCTCCCCCCGGCTGTCCAGGATCTTCCTCCCCCTCACCCCCTCGATCCTCAGCGCGCGAGCAGGGGCAGGCAGCGCTCCACCTCCCTCACGAACTCCTCCACCTTGTCCTTGGGTATGTAGGCGGCGCCGGACACGTCATGCCCTCCCCCCTCCCCCCCCACCGCCTTTGCCGCCTCGTTCAGGATCCTCCCTATGTTGATCCCCTTGGCGGTGAGGTGGAAGGTGGCCCTTCCCGAGACCTTCACCTCCTCCCCGATGTCCGCCAGCCCTATGAGGGGGCGGTCCCCCTCCACCAGCCTCGACTCCAGGGCCAGGGAGAGCATCTCCCCCATCTCCGAGGCCGGGACCTCCTTCCCCACCCTGACGTACCTAGCCTTGGGGGAGACCTCGAAGTTGGGCAGGTTCCTGCAGAACCAGGCCATGTTGTCCAGCATCCTCCGCTGGTACCCCTGAAGGAGGAGGAGGCATTCCTTCTTCGCCTCCTCGTCCCCCAGGTTGGCGGCGAAGCCTATCTCCGGCCGGTGGTAGGTGTCGCTGGCGTCCAGGGCCACCGCCCACTTCCTCAGGTTGGGGAGGGATCGGTCCCTGAGGTAATACACCCCTCCCCAGAGCAGCTCCCTCCCCTCCTCCCCGTACCCCAGCCTCTCCAGCAGGGCCTCACACAGCCTCCTTTCCCCCTCCTCCCCCAGCTCCTCCAGCGTGGAGGAGGGGGGGAGGCCCAGCTGCTCGGGTATTTCGGCGGACACCCTGGAGTTCCCGGAGATGCCTGGCAGGTAGGGGCGGACGGAAAGGCGGAGGGACTCCGCCACCGGCACCTCCTCCCTGTCCAGCAGCTTCATTCCCTCCTTCCTTTCCACCGTTCCCTCCTCCAGCGCCCGCCGCAGGAGGAGGGCGTTGATCCCCGTGAAGCCCTCGGCCAGCTCCTGCCTGTCCCCCAGCGCCCCCACCAGGGCCAGCCAGACCTCCTTCCTCAGCCTCCTGTCCATCTTCTCCACCACGCTGTAGACCACGGTGGAGGCACAGGCCTCCTTGGCCCCGTTCAGCCCCATGAGGTGGGGGTTGAGGCAGAGCAGGCGGGGATCCTCGGGCGGTTTTCCCGGGTGATGATCGAGGATCAGCACCTCGTGCCCCCTGCTCGTGACCTTCTTTTCCAGGGTGGGGATCTCCCTGCTCCCCTGGTCCAGGAAGACCAGGAACCTCCCCTCCTCACTCTTCCCCAGCTCCACCATCTCCCTGGCCCCGTAGGGGCGGGTGAACTTTATCCTGAAGGGGTGGCCGTGCAGGTGCAGGTACATGGCGAGGAGGCTGGAGGCGGAGATCCCGTCGGCATCGGCGTGGGTGAAGATCTCCACGGTCTTTTCCCCCAGCTTCTCCTTGAGGAGGGAGGCTACTTCGCCCGCCTTCCTCTCGAAAGCCAGGATCTCCTCCCTCAAAGGTTCACCTCAGCAGCAGGGCGGCCTTCTCCCTCTCGTACTTCCAGCCCTTGGGCAGCTTTCCCTTCCTGACGTAGTACTGGGCGAGCTTCCTTATCCTCTGCTCCGTGATCTCCAGGGAGCGGCGGGTGACCTTATCCTTCCTGTTCTTCTCCAGGTGCCTCTGCATGCGCAGGGCCCTCCTTATCAGGTTGGCCAGATCCTCCGGAAGGGGCCTGGCCAGTCCCTTCTCCTCCAGGATCTGGGTGAGGCTCTTCCCCGTGGCCTTCTTCACCGATCCCACCCCGTAGAGGTCGCGGAGGAGGATCCCTATCATGCTGGGAGGATGCCCCTCCTCCGCCAGCTTCACCACCAGCCTCTCCACCGCCTCCCCGGTCATCTCCTCACCGCTCATTCCTCCCTATGAAGAAGGTACCACCTAAAGAACCCTTCCATGGCCCTTCCCCGGTGGGAGAGGGAGTTCTTCTCCTCCACGCTCATCTCGGCCAGCGTCCTGCCGTCCCCCTCATCCGGTATGAAGATGGGGTCAAAGCCGAAGCCCCCCGTCCCCCTCTCCTCGAGCGAGATCCTCCCCTCCACCCTCCCCTCGAAGACCAGCGGCCTCCCGTCCCTCCCGCAGTAGCCCACGGCGGACCTGAAGACGGCCCTCCTGTCCTCCACCCCCTCCATGAGCTTCAGCACCCCCCGGTTTCCTATGGTGAGGAAGACGTACTTGGAGTAGGGGCCCGGGAAGCCCCTGAGGCTGTGGATGAAGAGGCCGGAGTCCTCCACGAAGCAGGGGACCTTCAGGATCGCGAAGACCTGCTGCACCCCCACCTTCGCTATCTCGCGGAGGTCCTCCGCCTGGATCTCCAGGTAGGGGATCCTCCGGTGCTCTATCTCCAGCCCGAACCTGCCGGCCAGGGCCCTCACCTCCCTGACCTTCCCCTCATTTCCCGTCACGAACACCAGCGCCACGTTCCTCCCTCCCCACGTATCTTCCCCTCTTCCCTATCTCCTCCGCCCTTCTCAGGATTTCCCCTCCCCCCCTCCCGAACTCCCTCAGGTAGGCGGAGCAGATCTCCCGGTAGGCCTCCTCCGCCAGCCTGAAGTGGACGCTCTGGAGGGCCCTCCGGAGGAGGTGCAGGTCCACCCCCCTGGCCTCCACGGAGGGCGTGTACTCCCCCAGCCCGAAGTCCACCACGTACAGCTCCCCCCGCGGGGAGAGGATGAGGTTGGAGGTGGTGAGGTCCCCGTGGACGATCCCCCTCCGGTGCAGGCGGGCCAGGTACCTCCCTATGGTCCTGCAGATCCTCCTCCTCTCCTCCTCCCCCATCTCCTCCAGGGCCTCCCTGAGGGTCCTTCCCTCCACGTACTCCATCACCAGCCTGGCGTTCTCCCTGTCCACCTCGTAGACGGGCGGGGTGGGAACCCCGGCGCTCTTGGCGTCCGACAGGAGCCTGGCCTCCAGGCAGGTCCTGCTCCCCCTCAGCAGGAGGTCCAGCTCCCTCACCCTGTACCCCTTGGGCACCCTGTGCTTCACCACCACCCTCCCCTCCCCCAGCGGATGGAGGACCTCGGCAAAGCCCCGCAGGTGGAGCTCGGCCTCGGCCCCCCTCTTCAGCAGGGTGGGGGGTCCGGGAGGGGAGGGGGGCCTTTCCGCGGCCTCCACCCGCCAGGGCACCTCCACCTCATCCGTCCTCCACCTCTGCCTCACCACGGCCTCCTCCACCCTCATGCTCAGCCCGTGAAGGTGGGCCAGCAGCCCCGTCCAGGCTATCATGGCCCCGTTGTCCGCGCAGAACTCCTGTGGGGGAACGAGGAGGGGAATGCCCCTGGCCCTGCACATCTCCCCCAGCATCTCCCTCAGCCTGAGGTTGGAGGCCACCCCTCCCACCAGCAGGACCTCCCCCTTTTCCGTGTGGGCCACGGCCCTCTCCGTCACCTCCACCAGGGCGGCGAAGACCGTTTCCTGGAGGCTGAAGCAGAGGTCCCTGAGGTCCTCCCCCTGCCGGTACCGGCGCACGGCCTCGGTGAGGGGACCCGAGAAGGAGAGGTCCATCCCCTTCACCACGTAGGGGAGGGGGAGGTACCTTCTCCCCTCCCTGGCCAGCCTCTCCACGGCGGGGCCGCCGGGAGGGGGGAGGCCGGCCTCCCTGGCGAAGACGTCCAGGCAGTTCCCCACCGGAATGTCCAGGGTCTCCCCGAACACCCTGTACCTCCCCTCCTCGAAGGCTATCACCTGCGTGTTCCCCCCGCTCACGTACAGGGTCACGGGATCCCTGGCCCCCGTGAGCAGCCTCCCTATCTCCACGTGGGCCACGCAGTGGTTCACCCCCACCAGGGGCTTCCCGGTCATGACGGCCAGGGCCCTGGCGGCGGTGGCCACCACCCTGAGGCAGGGACCCAGCCCCGGCCCGGCGGAGAAGGAAAAGAGGTCGAGGTCCCCCAGCCTCACCCCCGCCCTCTCCAGCGCCTCCTCCACCGCCGGCCTGAGCTGGGAGACGTGGAACCTGGCGGCCTCCCTGGGGTGGATCCCCCCCTTCTCCGGTCGGTACACCCTGGCCACGTGGGAGAGGATCCTCCCCTCCGAGCTCACCACCGCCACGCCCAGGGTGTGAGCGGTACCCTCCAGACCCAGGCAGAGCATCTTTCCTCCTGGGGATTGCTCTTAATATCCCTCCCGCGGGAGTGGCTTGGGATGGTGGTTTTTGACAGGAAGGCGGAGGAGCACACTCCGGCCCTCCTGCGGGAGCTGAGGGAAAAGGCCAGGATCATAAGGAGGGATTCGCTGGTGATGACCACGGAGGCCGGCTCTGGCCATCCCGGCGGCTCCCTCTCCTGCGCCGACCTCCTGGCCGTCCTTTACTTCCACCACCTCAGGTACGATCCCGAGAACCCGCGCTGGGAGGGGAGGGACAGGTTCATCCTATCCAAGGGCCACGCCTGTCCCGCCCTTTACTCCGCCCTCTCCCTGGCCGGTTTCTTCCCCCGGGAGTGGCTGCGCACCCTGCGGAGGCTGGGAAGCCCGCTGCAGGGCCATCCCGACTCCACCTCCACCCCGGGGGTGGAGGCCTCCACGGGCTCGCTGGGGCAGGGCCTCTCCATAGGGTGCGGCATGGCCCTGGCGGCGAGGCTGGACCGCAGGGACTACAGGGTCTACGTCCTGCTGGGTGACGGGGAGATGGACGAGGGGCAGGTGTGGGAGGCGGCCATGTTCGCCGCCCACCAGCGGCTGGACAACCTGCTGGCCATCGTGGACAGGAACGGGATCCAGCTGGACGGGCCCACGGAGGAGATAGTGGGGCTGGAGCCCCTGGCCGAGAAGTGGAGGGCCTTCGGCTGGAACGTGCTGGAGGTGGACGGGCACGAGGTGGGGCAGATCGCCTGGGCCCTGGACCGGGCGGAGGAGGTGAAGGGGAGGCCCACCGTCCTCATAGCCCGCACGGTGAAGGGGAAGGGGGTCTCCTTCATGGAGAACCAGGTGAGGTACCACGGCGTCCCCCTCACCAGGGAGGAGCTGGAAAGGGCCCTGGCGGAGCTGGAGGGAGGAGGATGAGCCCCTCCGCCTCCATGAGGGAGGCCTACGGGAGGACCCTGGCGGAGCTGGGGGAGAGGTATCCGGAGATCGTGGTGCTGGACGCCGACCTCTCCACCTCCACCCACACCTCTCTCTTCGCCAAAAAGTTTCCCGAGAGGTTCTTCAACGTGGGGGTGGCGGAGGCCAACCTGATGGGGGTGGCGGCGGGGCTGGCCTCCTGCGGGAAGATCCCCTTCGTCAGCACCTTTTCCGTCTTCGCCACCGAAAAGGGGCTCAGCCAGTTCAAGCAGTCCATAGCCTACCCCAACCTGAACGTGAAGGTGGTGGCGACCCACGGCGGGCTCTCGGTGGGGGAGGACGGGGCCTCCCACTTCTGCCTCTGGGACGTGGCGGTGATGCGCTCCCTCCCCAACACCACGGTCCTGGTGCCGGCGGACGCCGTGGAGACGGCGGAGATGGTGAGGGCTCTGGTGGAGCACAGGGGGCCCGCCTTCGCCAGGCTCCCCAGGGCCAAGACGGAGCTGGTGTACGGGGAGGGATACACGTACGGCGGGAGGAAGCTGGAGTTCAGGATAGGGGAGGGGGTGGTGCTGGAGGACGGGGAGGATGCCACCATCCTGGCCAACGGCCCGCTGGTGGCGGAGGCCCTGGAGGCCAGCAGGAGGCTGAGGGAGGAGGGGCTGAGGGTGAGGGTGGTGGACCTGCACACGGTGAAGCCCCTGGACGGGCGAACCGTGCTGAAGGCCGCCCGCGAGACGGGCTTCCTGGTCACCGCCGAGGATCACAGCGTGGTGGGGGGACTCGGGGGGGCGGTGGCCGAGTTCCTGGCGGAGCACTACCCCACCCCCCTCAGGAGGGTGGGGGTAAGGGATGAGTTCGGGAAGTCGGGATCCTGGAGGGAGCTCTACGAGTTCTACGGCCTCACCGCCAGGCACCTGGAGCAGGCGGTCAGAGAGGTGAGGAGGATGGAGAGATGAGGATCAAGATCGCCCCCTCCCTCCTCTCCGCCGACTTCGGGAGGCTGGAGGAGGAGATAAGGGAGGTGGAGGAGGGGGGGGCGGACCTCCTGCACTGGGACGTGATGGACGGGCACTTCGTCCCCAACCTGACCGTGGGCCCCTCCGTGATCAGCTGCCTGAGGAAGAGGACGGACCTCCCTTTCAACATTCACCTCATGATCGAGAAGCCGGAGAGATACCTGCGGAGGTTCGTGGAGGCGGGGGGAGACATCATCACGGTGCACGTGGAGGCCTGCGAAAACCTGAGGCGGGCGCTCTCCTCCCTCAGGAGGATGGGGGCGAAGGTGGGGGTGGCCCTGAACCCCGAGACGCCGCTGGAGGCGGTGGAGGGGGTGGTGGGGGAGCTGGACCTCCTGCTGATCATGACCGTTCACCCTGGCTTCGGCAACCAGAGGCTGCTGAGGAGCACCCTTCCCAAGCTGAGGAGGGCGGGGAGGCTGGTGAGGGAGAGGGGGCTCTCCCTGGACCTGGGGGTGGACGGGGGGATCTCGGTGGAGACGGTTCCCGAGGTGGTCAGGGCGGGGGCCAACCTGCTGGTGGCCGGGACGGCCATCTACGGCCAGAGGGACAGGGCGCTGGCCATCCGCAGGCTGAGGGAGGCCGCCTCGGCCGCCCTTGGGGAGGCCGGCTACCTCCCCCAGCAGCGCAGGAAGAACTCCAGGGACCGGTTGTAGGTCCTCTCGGCCTCCGGGGGGAAGAGACAGCCCGGGAGCTCCCTCCTCCTCCAGTGGTACCGCAGGCACTCGCAGCAGATTCCCTTTCTGGAGCAGGGCTCGTAGGTGCAGGTGCAGTATTTCAGATTTTCCCGCACCGAGCACTTCCTCTCGGCCATCCCTCCCCCTCGGAGGGACGTGGAAAAAGGTTTCGGTCAGGGGAGCTGGACCTCGGTCCCCGCCAGCAGCTGCCCGTATCCCACCAACCTCCACCTCCCCCCCACCCTCCTGCTTAGGGCCGCCCTGGCCCCGGGCTGGGCGCAGACCAGTCTGGTGAGCTTCAGCTCCGCCCTCTCCCCCTTCACCCTCACGGCCGTGCCCACGGTGGTGGCCGTCCCCACGTTGAGGACCAGCTGCTCCCCCTGCGTGAGGGGCTTCACCTCCTGCTCCTGGGCCAGCCCCACCACCCTCTCCAGCAGGTGAACCTCCAGCTCCAGGGAGGAGAAGACGGGGGGCATGGATCCCTGCACCCCCACCAGGCATCCCACCAGGCGGTCGGCCTTGGTGAGGAAGGGATCCAGCTGGGTGGCCAGCCCTATCAGCCCGCCGGGCAGGGCCTCCTCCAGCTCTTCCTTCCCCGCCCTGAGGGAGGAGACCCTGCTCCTGAGGGGGGTGCAGGTACCCCCCTCCTGGAGGCCTGGCCTTATCTCGATTTCATCCCCCACCCTCAGCCTTCCCTGCGACAGCATCCCCCCCACCACCCCTCCCACCAGCTCCTCCGGACTCGTCCCCGGCAGGTTGGTGTCGAAGGAGCGGGCCACGTACATCAGGGGGGGCTTGGAGAGGTCGCGGACCGGGGTGGGGATGTTCTTCTCGATCTGCTCGATGAGGATGTCCAGGTTGACCCTGTGGATGGCCGAAACGGGAACCACGGGGGCCTGGGAGGCGAAGGTCCTGGAGAGGAACTGCCTGATCTGCTGGTAGTGCTCCAGGACCTTCTCCCTCGGAACCAGCTCGATCTTGTTCTGCACCACCACCACCCTGTGCACCCCGGCTATGTCGAGGGCGGCCAGGTGCTCCTTGGTCTGGGGCTGGGGACAGGGCTCGTTGGCGGCTATCACCAGCAGGGCCCCGTCCATGATGGCGGCCCCGCACAGGGTGGTGGCCATGAGGGCCTCGTGGCCTGGGGCATCCACGAAGGAGACCCTGCGGCAGAACTCCGTCTCCCCCCCGCAGTACGGGCACCTCTCCTTGGTGCTGTACCTCCCGCAGGAGCGGCACCTCATGAAGGAGGTGTCGGCGTATCCCAGGCGGATGGTGATGCCCCGCTTGATCTCCTCGCTGTGGGTGTCCGTCCAGATGCCGGAGAGGGCCTCCACCAGCGTGGTCTTGCCGTGGTCCACGTGGCCCACCATCCCTATGTTCACCGTGGCCTGGGGCATCTCCCTCCTTCCCCCTTTCCCTCTCTTAACCCTACCGGGAGCTAAGGTGGCCCCTCCGCTCACTCGGGTCTGGTCCCGTTTAGAAAGCCCCGAAAACACCTTTTATCCGGGGACCGGAGAGGATAACGGGCTTGGCTTGGCTCCAGTCCTTCGAGCAGGAAGCGGCTGCGGGTGAGGGATGAGGCGCGCGCTTTTGGTTCTGGCTGCCGTGACCCTCCTGCTGGGTCTTATCGCGGCCCTGGTGGTCCTGGTGCCGCGCGGGGGGCCAGCCGGTGCTCCCGGGGTCGCGATCCTCGCGAGGGAGGAGAACCTCACGGTGATGGAGAACGGTGGCGCCGTCATAGAGTGCTCCACGACGGTTCCGGCCTTCGTGGGAGAGCTCTACCAGA
>CAZDZG010000004.1:0-1947 GCA_964509845.1 Hadarchaeota archaeon (SeqCode)
GGCTGCAGGTGGGCCATCCCCTTCCACTGCCTGAGGGAGGAAGCCGAGGAGTTCAGGAGGAGGGTGGAGAAGAACCTGCCGGGGGTCAGGGTCCTGCTTCCGGAGCGAGGGGAGGTTTACAGGCTCTAGGTAGGAGGGTGATCCCTTGCCCGAGGTTTCCGCCCTTCTCCTCAGCCTCCTGTCGGCCTTCCTGTGGGGCACCTACTGCAACCCCCTCAAGCACCTCCGGAGCTTCAGCCCCTGGCAGTTCTCCAACGACCTGCTTCTGGGGGGCCTCCTCCTCTCCTGGGCCTCCTTCGGGCTGGGGGGAGGTGGGAGGTGGGGGCCGGAGGTGGCCCTCCCCCTCCTCTCGGGGGTGATCTGGGCGGCGGGCAACTACGCCGGCCTGCGGGCGGTGAGGGAGCTGGGTCTGGCCTACTCTTATTCCTTCCTGAACCTCTCCGCCGCCGTGGCCTTCCTCTGGGGAATCCTCCTCTTCAGGGAGATGGGGGTGGGCCCGCCGCTCGCCCTCGCCTCCCTGGGCCTGATGCTCATGCTGCTGGGGGCCTTCGTGCTGGCGGAGTCGCTGGAGGAGAGGGGAAAGAAAAAGGGAGTCAGGTGGGGGGTGCTCGGGGCCCTCTGCTTCGGGACCTTCGGGGGGGCGGGGGTGGCGGCCTCCCTGGACGCCGGGATCTCCCCCCTCCAGTACTGCGCCCTGGTGGCCGTGGGGGCCTGGACGGTTTACTTCCTCCGCTCCCTGCTGGCGGGGGACCTCTTGCCCTGGCTCAGGGGGGAGGGAAGGGAGCACGGGCTGGGCCTGCTGGCCGGCCTCCTCTGGATGGGCGGGAACCTGCTGAACTTCTCCGCCGCACCCTCCCTGGGCGTGGCCGTGGCCTTTCCCCTGGGCACCGCCAGCACGGTGGTGGCGGTCCTCTGGGGCGTGCTCTACTACCGGGAGTTCGGGGAGCTGGGGAGGGGGGCCAGGGCGAGGGCGGTTCTGGGGATTCTGCTGGTGGTGCTGGGAGTGGCGGGACTGGGGGCGGCGAGGATCTTGGCCTAGCCTATCAGGTGGCTACCGTCGCAGCTGGGGGCCCGGTTCAGCTCGGTCAGACCCTCCCTGCAGGTGGAGAAGGTCAGGCCGGCCGAGAGGCAGGCCTCCCTCACCCTCTCCAGCAGGGCCCTCCTCACCTCTTTGGGGAGGTAGAGGCTCCTCTTCCTCCTCTCCCCCCTGGAGTACAGCTCCCTGAGCCGGGGGAAAAGCTCCGGAAAGCCCCTTTCCATCCTCCTCCAGCCGTCGGCCCTGGGCTTGAAGGTGGAGGAGGTCACGTGCTTCACCCCGGCCGAGGCCGCTGCCTCCACGATCTCCTCCACCTCCCCCTCGTTAAGCCCCGGGATGAGGGGGTCGAGCCTGAGGCTGGTGGGTATCCCGGCCTCCGAGAGCTCCCTCAGGGCCCTCAGCCTCCGCTCGGGAGGGGGGGCCCCCGGCTCCAGCCTCCCGGCCAGGCCGGGCCTCAGGGTGGTGAGGGTCACGCTCACCGCGCAGGGAAGGCGGGAGAGGAGGTCGAGGTCCCTCAGGACCAGGTCGGACTTCGTCACCACCAGCACCCTCGCCCTCCCCACCAGCCTCTCCAGACAGGAGCGGGTGAGGAGGAGCTCTCTCTCCTGGGGAGGATAGGGGTCGCTGCTGTTGGACATGGAGATCAGGGGCTGTCCCCTCATCCTTTCCAGGTCCCTCTCCAGCCTGCGGGGGAGATCCCGCTTGGGCCTGCACCGGAACCCGCTGGGAATGTAGGAGGTGATGTAGCAGTAAAGGCAGGCGTGGGGGCAGCCCGTGTAGGGGTTCAGGGAGAGCTTGGGGGGACAGGTGCACAGAGGATCCTTCCAGGGGTCGAACTCCCTCAGCAGCTCCATCCTTCCTCCACGCGGTGAGCGAGCCCCGGCCGGTTCCTCGGCCTTCACTTCCAGTCC
>CAZDZG010000004.1:2047-7570 GCA_964509845.1 Hadarchaeota archaeon (SeqCode)
GTCCAGCTTCATGGTTCTCGGCCGCTTCGTGCAGGCCCTGTTGCACTCGGGCACCTCCTTCCCACCGCACCACTTCCCCATCTCCCGTTCTCTCCCGGACGGGAATTAAGGGGTACCGGGCAGCCTGGCGCCCCCGCCATCCACCACTGGCAATCGGATCCGCGTGGAGGGGCAGGCCCTTCCGCCTTCACGCCCACCCTTTCACCCGGAGCCGCTTGTTTACGGACGCGGGAATCGGCCGCTCCTTTTATACGGGCCAGAAACTTCCGGAGGATGATGGTGCTGGAGGAGCTCGAGGAGGCCTCCATGCTGGTTTACCTGGAGGGCTGCCCCAACTGCGGCGGCCCCATCAGCGACTCTAGGCTCTCCGCCGGCCTCCCCTGCGTGAGGTGCCTCCCGAGGGGGAGCCTGAGGCCCGGCGTTTCCGTTTACGAGGCCCTCAGGGAGCTCGGAACGCTGAGGAGGTACGGGGAGCTGGAGAGGGCCGAGCGGGCCTTCGGAGAGCTGGTGGAGCTCTTCAGGAGGGCGGTGGGGAGCGAGCCGTGGGGGGTGCAGAGGCTTTGGCTGAGGAGGCTCAGCCTCAATTCCTCCTTCGCCATGCTGGCCCCCACCGGGGTGGGCAAGACCACCCTCGGCATCGTGGCCGCCTCGTACTTCGCCGCGAAGGGAGGGAGGAGCTACGTCCTGGTACCCACCACCCTCCTCGTCAGGCAGGTGGAGGGACTTCTGGAGGTGTACGGTTCCAGGTTGGGGTTCAGCCCCCGGATCCTGGCCCTCCACTCCCGGCTGGGGAGGGAGGAAAGGACGAGGAGGGAGGAGGCCCTGGACAGGGGGGACTTCCGCATCCTCGTCACCACCTCCAGGTATCTCATGCGGAACTTCGAGCGGGTGAAGGGGCTCAGGTTCAGGTACATCTTCGTGGACGACGTCGATGCCGTCATGAAGGGATCCAGGACAGCGGAGATGATCCTCAGGCTCATGGGCTTTTCGGAAAGGGCCATCTCGCTCGGGCTGGAGCTGGTGAGGCTGAGGAGGGAGATGGCCGGCGGAGCGGGGGAGGGGAGGCTTGGCAGGCTGAGGGAGCTGGAGGAGGAACTGAGGAGGGAGGCCGGGGGCGTGGAGTCGGTCCTGGTCGTGTCCTCCGCCACCGGAAGTTCCAGGGCGGGCCCCAGGCTCTTCAGGGAGCTCCTCGGGTTCGAGGTGGGTGCCAGGCCCGAGCTGATCAGGAACGTGTGCGACCTCTATCTTCTCCCCGAGCGGAGCCTCGAGGAGGAGGTGCTGGGGGCGGTGAGGAGCCTGGGCAGGGGGGGACTGGTCTTCGTCCCCGCGGACAGGGGGATGGAGTACGCGGACGGGCTCGCGGAGTTCCTGCGGGCCTCGGGGGTGAGGGCGGAGGCCGTTCACAGCAGGAGGGCGGGGGGGCTCGAGGGGTTCCTCTCGGGGGAGGTTGAGGTGCTGGTGGGGGTGGCCACCTACTACGGGATCCTGGTCAGGGGTCTGGACCTCCCCGAGCACGTGAGGTATGCGGTCTTCGCCGGGGTCCCCAGGCACAGGGTGGGGCTGCAGGTGGAGGAGCTGGACGTGCCCGACGTTCTGAGGCTCCTGCCCCTGCTGGCACAGGTGGTGGAGGACGAGAGGATCAGGAGGTTCCTGGAGACCTCCTCGGCCAGGCTCAGGAGGGCCGTCAGGAGGGGAGGGGCACCTCTGGTGAGGCGCCTCAGGGAGGTGGAGAAGGGGGGAAGGCCTGGGACCCAGGTGGAGAGGGTGTTCGCCGAGGCCCTGACCAGGGTCAGGGAGCTGGTGGGGGACGGGAGGGTGCTGGAGAGGCTAACCGGCTTGCCGGAGGTGGCCGTGGTGAGGGAGGGGGGAAGGTTCTACGTGCTCATACCCGATGCCCCCACCTACCTGCAGGCGAGCGGGAGGACCTCGAGGCTCTACCTGGGGGGAATAAGCAAGGGGATCTCGCTGGTGATCGCGGACGATCCCAGGCTCCTCAGGGGGCTTGAGAGGAGGCTGTCCTGGATGGTAGAGGACTTCAGGTTCACCGGCTACCGGGAGGTGGAGGGAAGGCTGGGGGAGGTGCTGGAGGAGGTGGACAGGGACAGGGAGCTGATAAGGCTGGTGCGCAGGGGGAAGCTGAGAGGGGAGGAACTGTCGAGGCTGAGGGGACTGGAGTTCAAGACCTCGCTGCTCGTCGTCGAGTCCCCGAACAAGGCCCGGACGATAGCCGGCTTCTTCGGGAGGCCCAGCGTGAAGGAGTACGGGCGCCTCCGGGTCTACGAGGTCAGCCTTGGCAACCGGACCATCCTGATAACGGCGACCGGCGGGCACGTCTGCGAGCTGGTCACCGGAGACTCGCATCCCGGCACCGGACCGGGATGGAGGGACCTGTTCGGGGTGGCCGTCCGGGACGGAAGGTACGTGCCCCTTTACGCCCCCATTAAGAGGTGTCCAGGCTGCGGGCAGCAGTTCGCGGAGCCCGGGCTCAGGACCTGTCCCTCCTGCGGCTCCCCCTTATTTGACTCCCTGGAGGTGATAGAGGCCGTCAGGGAGGTGGCGGGGCAGGTGGACGAGGTGCTGGTGGGGACGGATCCCGACACGGAGGGGGAGAAGATAGCTTACGACATAGCCAACGCCGTGAGGCCCTTCAGCGCCCAGGTGAGGAGGGTGGAGTTCCACGAGGTGACCAGGAGGGCCCTGCTGGAGGCCCTCGCCCGCCCCAGGGAGATCAGGGTGGACCTGGTCAGGGCCCAGCTGGTCAGGAGGGTGGAGGACAGGTGGATAGGGTTCTCCCTGTCGAGGCTGCTGCAGGAGGGTTTCCGCAACAGGAACCTCTCGGCGGGGAGGGTTCAGACCCCGGTGCTGGGATGGGTGATAGAGGCGGCCAGGAGGCACAGGAAGACCAGGAGGAGGTACCTCTCGGCCCTGGTGGAGGGGGTGGAGTTCGTGTTCGAGCTCCCCCCGGGGGTTGGGGGGAGGGAGGTGGTGGGGGTGGAGGTGGAGGTTTGCCGGAAGGAAACGGAGGAGGTGAGGCTCAGGCCCGATCCCCCCTTCACCACCGACACCGCCCTGTCCGAGCTCAGCGCCACCCTGCGGATGCCGGTCTCGAGGGTGATGGAGGTCCTCCAGGATCTGTTCGAGGCCGGTCTCATCACCTATCATCGGACGGACAGCACCAGGGTGTCGGAGGCCGGGAGGAGGGTGGCGGAGGAGTACCTCAGGGCGGAGGGCTGCGCGGAACTCTTCGTGGGCAGGGGCTGGGGGGAGGGAGGGGCGCACGAGGCCATCAGGCCCACCAGGCCGCTGGACTCCTCCACCCTAGGCAGGCTCATCGAGGAGGGGGTGATGGAGCCCGCGGTCAGGCTGCGCAGGGAGCACCTCCTCGTCTACGATGCCATCTTCCGCAGGTTCCTGGCCTCCCAGCTGGAGGAGGCCGAGGTGCTTCTGGAGCGCGTGGAGGGCAGGGGAAGGGTGGAGCTGAGGGACGGCAGGGTCCTGGAGCTGGAGGCCCGGCCCCTCACCCTGTACGCGGAGGTCAGGAAGGAGGGCTTCCTGAGGTACGGGAGGATCAGGCTCAGGAGGGCCCCGGAGGTAGGGCGGTACCTGGCCGAGAGGATCGGGGTGTTCAGCAGGAGCGAGCAGACCCCCCACACGGAGGCCACGCTGGTGAGGAGGATGAAGGAGGCGGGGATAGGGAGACCCAGCACCTACTCCAAGATCGTGGAGACCATCCTCAGGAGGGGCTATGCCCTCAGGACGGGGGCGGGCTACCTCCTCCCCAGGCCCATGGGGATCGAGGTCTACCGTTACCTCACGGGCAGGTTCGGGGGGCTCGTGAGCGAGGAGAGGACGAGGGAGCTGGAGCAGAAGATGGACGCGGTGGAGCAGGGGCTCAAGGAGTACTCGGAGGTCCTGGCGGAGCTCCACGCGGACCTGTCCGGGCTTGGGCTGGTGGGGGCCTGAGGTCGAGCAGGGAGAGGAGGTCCCTCCTCCCCGTCCTCCGGATCCCCTCCACCTCCCTCTCCATCAGCCCCCTCACGCTCTCCCGGTGGGAGGCCTCCCTGAGCAGGTGGACGGCCAGGACCCTCTTCCTCAGGAAGTACTCCTCCAAGGCCCTGGGGCTCCCCGTAGAGCCCGACCAGGACGCGGTCCCTCTCCCCCGGGCAACCCCTCCTCCTCATGCAGCAGTAGGAGAGGGAACCGAAGCAGACGGCGGAGTCCCAGCCCACCACCTTCGAGAACCACTCCTTGATCTCCACGTACCTGGAGGAGGGGAGCCCGGCCTCCCTCAGGGCCTCCTCCCTAAGGCAGATGGAGGAGAAGGTCAGGAGATAGCCGGGACGGAGCAGAAGGTGAGGGCCCTCAAATCCGTGACAGATGGGGACGGGGCATCGCTCCAGCCGGGGATCTCCCTGGTGTCCCTCACATCCCTAGGAGGGAAAGATGGGAGGAATAATCTTTTCCGGTCGGGGCCTCTGAAGGTTGGAGTGAGGGCCGGGACCCACCGGAGGATAACGGGAGCGGTTGCGGAGGCCCTGGGGATACCGGGGGGGAAGAGGGAGATCCTGGTGGAGGCCTCCGCGGCCCCCGACCTCTTCCCGGACTACGAGATCCAGCCTTACCTCACCAGGTCGGGAAGGTTCAGGCTAAGGTCGGTGAGGGTCAGGCACCACGGGACCCCTCCCCGCAGGCTGAGGGCCCTGGCCCTCAGGGCCAGGCACCTCCTCCTCTCGTCCGTCACCGCCCCTCCCGCCTCGGAAGCGGGGCTCCTCAGGAGGTGGCTGCTCGGAACGAGGGAGAAGCTGGAAAGGAGGGCGATGGAGGCGGCGGGCAGGCTCCTCCACTACCTCCAGGACGGCGCGGTCCCCTCCCCCTCCTTGGGGGAGGAGGTCCACGATCGGGTGGAGCGGGCCTGCGATGGTCTGAATCCCCGGCAGTTCGTAGCCCCCCTCCCCCTTCCGGTGGGGAAGGTTGAGACCCTCAGAGAGATGGAGGCAGTCCGCCCCTCGGCGGATCCCCGCGAGGCCATGAGGGAGGCCGTGACCTATTCCTTCCGGGTGCTGGGTGGCCTGACGGGTTCCCTCAGGGCCCCCGAGGGGCTGAGGAAGGACGCGCTCGAAACCTGCTCCCGCCTCAGGGGCTCCCGCTCCCTCCTCCTCCATCCCCTCCTTTCCCTGGTCCTCCTCCTCGCCCTCTCCCTCCCCTTCGGATCGGCCCTCCTCCCTCTGATCCTGCTACCCTTCCTCCTGTTCCTCCCCCTAGCCGGTCTGGCGGCGGCCTCTGCGAAACCCGACAGGGTCCTCAGGGCCTGCCGGAGGCTTCACGGGATCGCGAAAAAGGGGTGCGCCTGGGAGGTGTTATGCGCTCTGGGGGACCACCTGCTCGGAAGGGAGCCGGTGGTGGCCTTCTCGGCGATCCTTCTTCTCCTCCTCGCCTGGGCCCTTTTCTTCAGGCATCCTTCCTGGAGGAGGATCAGGGAGGAGGTGGACTGGTTCCTGTGGGAGTGAAGGGCTAAGAGGGGGG
>CAZDZG010000004.1:7670-44232 GCA_964509845.1 Hadarchaeota archaeon (SeqCode)
GGAATCCCGGGCGGCCATCCGATTCGCCCTCACGCTCGTCCTTCGGCTCGGGCCTTTCGTTTGTGAGTGAGTGGATTTGGACGGAGGTGGCCAGGACCTACGTGTTGAATGAAAAACTCAGGGAGGAAATAAGGAAGCACAATCCCTGGGCCTTGCACAGGATGATAGAGGTGCTCTACGAGGCCAACAGGAGGGGATACTGAGGCCGGAGGAGGAGCTTCAAGATCGAGAAGGTGAGGTTGGAGGTCGAGCGGCTGTTGGAGTGACCGCCCTCGGTCCGAACCTACAGCCGCGACTTTCTGAGATCCTGTCTAGCCGGTGAGAAGAGACTGGAAGAAGCTCGTGTCCAACGGCAATCGGTTTTGATTCGGAAAACTGGCTGGTCAAAAGGGCAGGTGGATGGCCGCTGTGCGATCCACCATCGCCCTGCGCCCGGTGTCCCCGGGTTCTGGGTGGAGGCTATTAATAGGGGCCTTCAGAAACCGGATGGAGATGAGGGTTCTGGCCTTCAACGGGAGCCCCAAGGGGGAGGGGGGAAACACCGATCTGCTGCTCCGCCCCTTCCTGGAGGGGATGAAGGAGGAGGGGGCGGAGGTGGAGCTCTTTTACCTGAACCGCCTGAGGATCAAGCCCTGCACCGGGAGGTTCACCTGCTGGACGAAGACCCCGGGGAGGTGCGTGCACGAGGACGATATGACCGCCCTCTACCCCAAGCTGGCGGAGGCCGAGGTCTGGGTCCTGGCCACCCCCGTCTACGTGGACGGCATGACGGGGATCCTGAAGGTGATGCTGGACCGGATGATTCCCCTCGTTCAGCCCTACTTCGAGCTCAGGGAGGGCCACTGCAGGCACCCCCTGAGGGAGGGGGTGAAGGGGGGGAAGGTGGTGCTGGTGGCCACCTGCGGCTTCTGGGAGAGGGACAACTTTGATCCCCTGCTGGCGCATGTGAGGGCGATGTGCAGGAACGTCGGGAGGGAGTTCGCCGGGGCCCTTCTGCGCCCCCACGGGGGAGGGCTGAAGCTTCTCCTCAGGTTGGGCTTTCCCCTGGACGAGCTCTTCGAGGCCTGCAGGGAGGCGGGGAGGAGGCTGGTGAGGGAGGGAAGGATCCCGGAGGAGCTGGAGAGGAGGGTGGCGGAGGAGCTGATGCCCCTGGACCAGTACGTGGAGGCGGCGAACGCCACCTTCCGGGCCGCCCTGGAGGAGGGGGAGGTCCCGGATCTCTGAGGAGATTCCTGAAGGACCGGGTGGTGGGGCCGCCGGGATTTGAACCCAGGTCGCCAGCACCCCAAGCTGGTAGGCTGGACCAAGCTACCCCACGGCCCCATCCTTTAATAACCCTCCCCCCCTTTAAGAAAGATGCCCTTGAAGCTCTTCACGGCCGGCCCCGTCTCCTGCTATCCCGAGGCCCTGCAGGAGATGGGGAGGCAGATGTTCAGCCACCGGGGCGAGGAGTACCACCGCCTCCACCGGGACACCGTGAGCAGGCTCAGGTGGTTCCTGGAAACGGAGCACAGGGTCTTCCTCTTCCCCAGCTCCAGCACGGGGGTGATGGAGGCCTCCATCAGGAACTGCGTGCGGAGGAAGCTCCTGTGCACGGTCACCGGGGAGTTCGGGGAGAGGTACGCCGGGGTGGCGGAGGCCAACGGGAGGGAGGTGGTGGTCCTGCAGACGGAGCCCGGAGACCCCGTCCTCCCCGACCGGCTGGACGAGGAGCTCCGCAAGCATCCGGAAGTGGAGGCCGTGACCATCACCTACTGCGAGACCAGCGTGGGCCTGCTCAATCCCCTCCCCAGACTGGCGGAGGTGGTGAAGGCCCACGGAAAGCTCCTGCTGGTGGATGCCGTGAGCGCCCTCGGAGGGGTGGAGCTCTGCCCCGACAGGCTGGGGGTGGACGTGTGCTTCGCCGGCTCCCAGAAGTGCCTCGGCCTCCCCCCCGGGCTGGCCGTGGCCTCGGTCTCGGAGGAGGCCATGAGAAGGTCGAGGGAAATGGTGAACAAGGGATGGTACTTCGACTTCGAGAGGTTCGAGCGCTCCCAGGAGAAGGATGAGACCCCCGTCACCCCCCCCATCCCCCAGATCTTGGCCCTGAACCGGGTGCTCAGGATGGTGGAGGAGAAAGGGAAGGACAGGTACTTCCAGGAGTATGCCTCCAGGGCCCGCAGGATCCTGGAAGGGGTGAGGAGGCTCGGCCTCACCCTCTTCACCAGGCCTGGGTACGAGAGCCCCACCATCTTCTGCCTCAACTCCCCCCAGGGTCTAAGCGGCCTGGAGATCTGCCGGAGGATGAGGGAGAAGGGGATAGAGCTGGCCAGGGGCTACGGGAGGCTCAGGGAGAGGACCTTCAGGATAGGGAACATGGGTTACCTGACCCTGGAGGACGTGGACGAGATGCTCCAGAAGCTGGGGGAGGTTCTGGGGGAGCTGGGGATCCGCTGATCAGAGCCCCTTCAGCATCTCCCCCAGGAACCTCAGCACGCAGAACTTGGAGCACATGCTGCAGGTCTGCGGATCCAGCCTGGGAGGCCTTTCCTTCCTGAGCCTCATGGCCTTCTCCGGATAGAGGGAAAGCCTGAACTGCTTCTCCCAGTCCAGCTCCCTCCTGGCCCTTCCCATCTCCAGCTCCCGCTCCCATCCCCTCCCCTTGGCCACGTCGGCCACGTGGGCCGCTATCTTCGCCGCGATCACCCCCTCCTTCACGTCTTCCACGGAGGGGAGGCAGAGGTGCTCGGAGGGGGTGACATAGCAGAGGAAGTCCGCCCCCGCCATGCCGGCCACCGCCCCCCCTATGGCCCCCACCAGGTGATCGTAGCCAGGGGCCAGGTCCGTCACCACGGGCCCCAGCACGTAGAAGGGGGCCCCCTTGCACACGGCCTTCTCCAGCTTCACGTTCCACTCCACCTGGTCCAGGGGGAGGTGGCCTGGCCCCTCCACCATGGTCTGCACCCCCTTCTCCCTCGCCCTCTCCACCAGTCTCCCCAGGGTCAGGAGCTCCTGGAGCTGGAAGTAATCGGAGGCATCCCCCAGGCTTCCGGGCCGCATGCCGTCCCCCAGGCTCAGGGTCAGGTCGTACTCCGCCGCGATCTCCAGCAGGTAATCGAACTCCTCGTACAGGGGATTCTCCTTTCCCTGCTTGAGCATCCAGGCCAGCAGGAAGGCCCCTCCCCTGCTCACCACCCCCAGCACCCTCTTCCCCTTGAGCCTCTCCGCCAGGGACCTGGTGACGCCGCAGTGAACGGTCATGAAGTCCACCCCGTCCCTCGCCTGCCTCCGGATGGTGTTGAAGAGGTCGTCGGGACTCAGGTCCACCGGGCTTCCCCGCTTGGAGGCCTCCACCACGGCCTGGTAAACTGGGACGGTTCCCACGGGAAGGTTCACCTCCCTCAGGATCCTCCTCCTCACCAGATCCAGATCTCCCCCTATGCTCAGGTCCATCACGGCATCGGCCCCGTACCTCTCGGCCACCTTGGCCTTCTCCACCTCCTCCTCCACGTTGACGTAGTCGGGGGAGGTGCCCACGTTGGCGTTCACCTTGGTGCACAGTCCCTCCCCTATGCCTTTGACGGCCACCTCTCCCCCCCTGCGGGGATTGCGGGGGATCACGATCCTGCCGCTCGCCACCCCCCTCACCACGAGGGAGAGGGGAACCCCCTCCTGCCTGGCCACCGCCCTCATCTCGGGTGTGGCCTTCCCCCTCCTCGCCTCCTTCATCTGCATGCTATTCCTTTTGGAGGGAGAGGATAAAAGGGTGAAAAAAAGAGGAGGATGGTGAGGGCCCTCTTCATCGGGCGCTTCCAGCCCCCCCATCTGGGTCACCTCCAGGTCTTCAAGGCCATCCTCAGGGAGGCGGATGAGCTCATCGTGGGCATAGGGAGTGCCCAGGAGAGTCACACGCTGGAGAATCCCTTCACGGCTGGCGAGCGCATCCTTATGCTAGGCGGGGCGCTGGCGGAGGAGGGAATAGCCTCCAGGGTCCACCTCGTCCCCATCCCGGACATCAACAACAACGCCCTCTGGGTCTCCCACGTCCAGGCCTTCTCCCCTCCCTTCTCCGTGGTTTACACGGGCAACCCGCTGGTGAGGAGGCTCTTCAGGGAGGCCGGGTACGAGGTGAGGACCCCTCCCCTCTACAACCGCAGGCAGTACATGGGGACGAGGATAAGGGAGCTCATGATCAAGGGGAAGAGGTGGGAGCACCTGGTCCCCCCCGCCGTGGTGAGGGTGATCGAGGAGATCGACGGGGTGGGGAGGCTGAGGGACCTCTCCGTGAGCGATCGCCTGCTCGGCCCCCGAAGGAAAACATGAACCTCTCCAGCTCCACCCTACCCCCCTTGACCTCCACCCCCTCCTCCCTCAGCAGTTGTTCCTTCCTCCGTTTCCCCAGCACGTAACCACCCAGTCTCCCGTCCGACCTCACCACCCTGTGACAGGGGATCTCCAGCGGGCGGGGGTTGCGGGCGAGCACGTTCCCCACGGCCCTCCAGGCCCTCGGTCTTCCCGCCGCCCTGGCGAGCTCGGCGTAGGTGGTCACCCTCCCCCTGGGGATGAGGGAGACCAGCTCCAGCACCCTCGAGCGCAGGTCCATCCCCTCCTTTCTCCGGGGGAGGTTAAATGCCGGGCGGGGGAAGCTCGTGGATGCTGGAGATAGACGGTTCGATGGGAGAGGGAGGGGGATCGGTCCTCAGGATCGCCCTGGCCCTGGCGGCGGTGACGGGGAGGCCCGTGAGGGTCCACAGCATAAGGGTGAAGAGGAAGAAGCCGGGGCTCCAGCCCCAGCACCTCAGGGCGGTGGAGGCCCTGGCCGAGCTCACGGGGGGGAGGGTGAGGGGGGCGGAGCTCAACTCCACCGAGGTGACCTTCGAGCCCGGGGAGCTTCAAGGAGGGAGGTTCAGGTTCGACGTGGGGACGGCAGGCAGCACCACCCTGGTCCTCCAGGCCCTTCTCCTCCCCCTCGCCTTCGCCCCGGAGCCGGCGGAGGTGGAGGTGACGGGTGGAACGGACAATCCGCTGGCTCCCCCCGTGGACTACCTGAGGCACGTGACCCTCCCCATCCTCTCCGAGATGGGATACAGGGTGGAGCTGGAGTGCCTGAGGAGGGGGCACTACCCGAAAGGGGGAGGGAAGGTGGTGGCCAGGACCAGGCCCGCGGAGAGGCTCCTTCCCCTCAGGCTCACCGAGGCGGGGAGGGTGGAGAGGGTGGAGGGGATCTCCCACTGCACGAACCTTCCCCCCCACGTGGCCACCAGGCAGGCCCACGCCGCCCAGCTCCTCCTCCTCAGGGCCGGATACGAGGCCAGGATAAGGACGGAGGTGGGGGAGGGGCTAGGGCCTGGTAGCGGGATAGTCCTCTGGGCCAGCACCTCCGGGGGAGGGATCCTGGGGGGAAGCTCGCTGGGGGAGCCTGGCAAGCCGGCCGAGCGGGTGGGGAGGGAGGCGGCGGGGCAGCTCCTGGAGGAGCTCAGGTCAGGATACGCGGTGGACAGGCACCTCACGGACCAGCTCATACCCTACCTGGCCCTGGCGGAGGGGAGATCGGAGATCTGGAGCACCCACCTCACCCTTCACGCCCTCACCAACGTGAGGCTGGTGGAGGGGATGCTGGGGGTGAGGTTCACGCTGGAGGGGGAGCTGGGATCACCCGCCAGGCTCTCGGTGGAGGGGGCAAAGCTAATTAGGGGAAAGTAGCGAAAGGGGAACGTGAAGGTGGAGGTAAAGGAGGATCCCTTCGAGAAGAGGAGGAGGAGCGAGATCTCCCTCCTGCGCGAGCTTTCCTCCCCCCAGTTCGACAGGGAGAAGTGGGAGCGCCTGCGCAGGCTGGTGTACCGTCCGGTCCCCCTGAACGTGGAGGTGGTGGTGGACGACACCACCCTGAGGGAGGGACTGCAGATGGCGGGGATCGTCACCCCCAAGCCCGAGGACACCTGCCGCATCGCCCTCCTGCTGAGGGACATAGGGGTGGAGAGGCTGGAGGTCCTCACCTACACCAAGACGGACCAGCAGGCCGTCAGGCTCATGAGGGAGGCGGGGCTGGGGGACATGCTGGCGGCCTGGTGCAGGGCCTCCAAGGAGGATGTGGACATGGCCCTCTCCCTCGACTTCAAGCAGGTGGGGATCTCCCACCCGGTCTCCTACATCCACTTCGAGAAATGGGAGCAGACTCCCCTCCAGCTGCTGGACAGGGTGGTGGAGACGGTCTCCTATGCGGTGGAGCACGGCCTGACCGTCTTCGTGCACGGGGAGGACAGCACCAGGGCGGACTGGGAGTTCGAGAGGGAGTTCATCAACGCGGTGGCGGAGGCGGGGGCCCTGGTTTACCGGATATGCGATACCGTGGGGGTGGGGCTCTCCGATCCCCTGGCCACCCTCCCCAACGGCATACCGGCCAAGATCAGGCACATCAGGCGGGAGACCAAGATCCCCTACGTGGAGATCCACGCCCACGACGACCTGGGGAACGCCGTGGAGAACACGCTGGCGGCGGTGAGGGCGGCCTCGGGCCTCTACGACAAGATCTACGTGAGCACGACCTTCCTGGGGGTGGGGGACAGGGCGGGGAACGCGGAGACGGAGAAGGTCATGATGAACTGCTACCTCCACCACGATGTGACCAAGTGGAACTTCGCCCCGCTGAGGGAACTGGCCCTCTTCTTCTCCTCCGTGACCGGCTACCACCTCCCCATCAACAAGGCCATCGTGGGGGATGCGGCCTTCGCCCACGAATCGGGCATACACCTGCAGGGCATCTCCGTCCTCCCCCTCACCTACGAGCCCTTCCCCCCCGAGCTGGTGGGGCAGCGCAGGACCATCGTGATAGGGAAGAGATCGGGGAAGCACGGGATAAGGCTCAGGCTGCAGGAGATGCTGGGGAAGGAGGTGGAGGAGGGGGATCCCAGGCTGGAGCAGCTGGTGGAGATCGTCAGGGAGAAGTTCGTGAACGGGAGCAGGAGGATGCCCCTGAAGGAGGAGGAGTTCAGGCAGCTGGCCAGGCGGGTGGGCTTCGAGGTCTGAGGATGGGGCACCGCGTCACCTTCATCCCCGGGGACGGGATAGGGCCCGAGGTGATGGAGGCGGCCCGCAGGTGCGTGGAGGCCACGGGGGTGAAGGTGGAGTGGGAGGTGGTGGAGGCGGGGGAGAGGGCCCTGAGGGAAAGGGGAACCCCCCTTCCGGAGGAGGTGCTGGAGTCCATCAGGAGGACGAGGGTGGCCCTGAAGGGTCCCATCACCACCCCGGTGGGAAAGGGGTTCAGGAGCGTGAACGTGGCCCTGAGGCAGGCCCTGGACCTCTACGCCAACGTCAGGCCCTGCAAGTGGTACCCCGGGGTGAGGAGCAGGTACGAGGGGGTGGACCTGGTGGTGATAAGGGAGAACACGGAGGACCTGTACGTGGGGGTGGAGTTTGAGAGGGGGAGGGAGGAGACCAGGAGGCTGCTGGAGTTCCTGAGGGGGCTTGGGATCTCGCTGGGGGAGGATGGGGGAATAAGCCTGAAGTACCTGTCGGAGAGGGGATCGGAAAGAATAGTGAGGTTTGCCTTCGAGTACGCCAGGCGGAACGGGAGGAGGAAGGTCACGGCCGTGCACAAGGCCAACATCCTGAAGTTCTCGGACGGTCTCTTCCTGGAGACCGCCCGGAGGGTGGCGAGGGATTACCCAGACGTGGAGTTCGAGGACAGGATCGTGGACAACATGTGCATGCAGCTGGTCCAGAAGCCCGAGCTCTATGACGTGCTGGTCTGTCCCAACCTGTACGGGGACCTTCTCTCCGACCTCTGCGCCGGGCTGGTGGGGGGGTTGGGAATGGCCCCCTCCGCCAACGTGGGGGAGGGGGTGGCGGTCTTCGAGCCCGTTCACGGAAGCGCCCCCAAGTACGCAGGAAAGAACGTGGCCAACCCCACCGCCGCCATCCTGAGCGCGGTGATGATGCTCAGGTACCTGGGGGAGGAGGAGGCGGCCTCCAGGCTGGAGGGGGCGGTGGCCAGGGTGATAGCGGAGGGAAGGAGGGTGACCTACGACCTCAAGCCCCCCTCGGATCCCTCGGCGGTGGGGACCAGGGAGATGGCGGATGCCATCATCGAGGCCTTAGGAACCTCCGAATGAACTGCTCCCCCTCCAGGAAGCCCGCCGATCCCTTCGCCCCGTTCCGCTCGCAGAAGGTCAGCCCGTCGCGCCCGAACCCCGGACCGCTCATGACGAAGGGAACGGGTTCGGCCACGTGGGTCTTCATCTCCAGGGGGGTGGGGTGGTCGGGCAGCACCGCCACCCTGCAGTCCTCGGGAAGGCCGTCCAGCAGGGGCCCCAGCAGCCTCCGGTCCAGGTCCTCTATGGCCTTGACCTTCATCTCCGCGTTCCCCTCGTGCCCGGCCTCGTCCGGGGCCTCCACGTGGACATAGACGAGGTCGTGGTCCTCCAGGGCCCTCAGCGCGTACAGGGCCTTCCCCTCGTAATTGGTGTCGAAGTAGCCGGTGGCCCCCGGCACCCTTATGACCGTCATGCCCAGGTAGACCCCTATCCCCCGGATGAGGGGGACGGCGGAGATGAGGGCCCCCCGAAGTCCGTACCTGCGCCTGAAGGGCTGGAGCCTGGGCCTCTTCCCCTGGCTCCAGAGCCAGATCATGTTGGCCGGGTTCCTCCCCTGGAGCTCCCTGGCCCTGTTCACCGGATGCCCCTCCAGGATCCGCTTGGACTCCAGCATCAGGCGGTTGAGCCTCCTGGCCAGCGGATCCGTGGAAGGCCTGATCAGGTGGTCCTTGAGGGGCTCCCCGGGGATCTCGTGGGGGGGATCCGTTTCCAGCTGCGGGTCGCAGTTCCTGAGGACGAAGACGTGCCTGTAGGTCAGGCCCACGTGGAACTCCCCGAACCTGAAGTGCCTTCCCAGCTCCCCCAGCAGCTCCCTGGCCTCCTCCGTGCTGATGTGCCCGGCCGAGTAATCGTACATCCTCCCCTCCCTCTCCGTGATGAGGTTGCATCTGAAGGCCACGTCCCTGGGCCCCAGCCTCACCCCGAGGTCCGCGGCCTCCAGCGGCCCCCGCCCGGTGTAGCAGGTCTCGGGCCGGTAGCCCAGGATGGAGAGGTTGGCCACGTCCGAGCCGGGGGGCATGTCCCGGGGCACGGTTTTCAGCATCCCCATCTCCCCCTCCCTGGCCAGGGAGTCCAGGTTGGGCTTGTGGGCCTCCTCCAGCGGGGTCTTCCCCCCGAGCTTCCGGACGGGATGATCGGCCATCCCGTCCCCCACCACCACCACGTACTTCATTTCCCTCCCCCGTAGACCCGCTCTGGGTCGAAGACCCTCTCCCCCACCTCCTCCAGCCCCCCCTCCCCCAACCTCCTGAAGAAGCAGGAGCGGTAACCCTCGTGGCAGGCGCCCCCCACCTGCTCCACCCGGTAAAGGAGGGCGTCCCCATCGCAGTCCACCCTTACCTCCCGCACGCGCTGGAGGTGCCCTGAGCTCTCCCCCTTCATCCACAACCTTCCCCTGGACCTGCTCCAGTAATGCATGAGGCCGGTGGTCAGGGTCCTTTCCACGGCCTCCCTGTTCTGGTGGGCCACCATCAGCACCTCCCCCGTTTTCCAGTCCTGGACCACCGCCGTCACCAGCCCTCCCTCGAACCTGAGCCTGCCCACCAGCTCCCCCACCCGCTCGGGGCTCAGCCTCAAGCCACCCTCCTCCTCACGCTCTCGGCGTGGGCCACCAGTCCTTCCCCCCTCGCCAGCCTCTCCACCACCGGGGCCAGCCTCCTGAGCCCCTCCCGGCTCAGCTCCTGGAAGCTGGGGCAGCGGAGGAAGTCCAGGACGCTGAGCCCCGCCCTCCATCTGGCCGCCCCCAGGGTGGGCAGCACGTGGCTCGGTCCCACGGCGAAGTCCCCGGCGGCGGGGGGGGTTCCCTGGCCCAGCAGGATGGTGCCCGCGCACCTCACCCTCCCCAGCCAGGCCCTTGGCCTCTTCACCGCCAGCTGCAGGTGCTCCGGGGCCAGGGAGTTGGCGGTCTCCACCGCCTCCTCCAGGCTCCTCGTGAGGATCACCGTTCCCTCCGCCAGCGCCCTCTCCACCACCTCCCGCCTCGGAAGCCCCTCCACCGCCCTCCTCACCTCCTCCTCCACCCTCTCCGCCAGCTCCGGACAGGGGGTGAGGAGCCAGACCCTGGCCCCCGGGTCGTGCTCGGCCTGGGCCACGAGGTCCCAGGCCAGCAGGGAGGGATCGGCCGAGGAATCCGCCACCACCGCCAGCTCCGTGGGACCGGCCGGGAAGTCCATTCCTACCTCACCCCAGAGCAGGAGCTTGGCAGCCGTCACATAAAGGTTCCCCGGCCCCACCACCTTCTCCACCCTGGGTATGGTTTCCGTCCCAAAGGCCATGGCGGCCACGGCCTGCGCCCCCCCCACCCTGTACACCTCCTTTCCCCCCGCCAGGTCTATGGCCACCAGGGTGAGGGGGTTTATCCTCTTCCCGGGCCCGGGAGGGGTGCATACCACCGTCCTCCTGACCCCGGCCACCTGGGCGGGGATGAGGGTGTGCAGGGCGGTGGAGGGATAGGGGGCAAGGCCCCCCGGGACGTAGACTCCCACGCAGTCCAGGGGAACCACCCTCTGCCCCGCCCTCACCCCGGGGGAGAGGGTGAGGGACCAGGAGGGGGGCAGCTGTTTCCGGTGGTACTTCCTGAGGGCCCTGGCGGCCTCCTTCAGGGAGCGCAGGGTCTCCCGATCCACCTCCCCATAAGCCTCCTCCACCTCCTCCCTCCCCACCCTTAGCTCCTCCCTCCTCAGCCTCACCCCGTCGAAGCGGAGGGTCAGCCTGAGGAGGGCCTCGTCCCCTCCCCTCCTCACCTCCTCCACGATCCTCTTCACCCTCCGCAGGAGGCTCTGGGGAAGGAGGGGGGCCCTTTCCAGCCCCGCCACCGCCCCCGGCTTCCTCAGATCCACCACCCTCAAGCAAGCACACCCTTGGTGCTGGGTACCCCCCTCCCCCTCCTGCTGCAGGCCTCGGCCAGGGCCAGCCCGAGGGCCTTGAAGGTGGCCTCCGCCTTGTGGTGATCGTTGGTCCCCCTCAGCACCTTCACGTGCAGGTTGAACCTTCCGTTCACGGCCAGGGTCTCGAGCAGGTGCTCCAGCAGCCCGGCCTCCAGGTCCTCCACCTTCCCCTTCAGGCCCAGCTCCAGGCAGGCGTACCCCCTCCCGCTCAGATCCACGGCCACCATCACCAGCGTGTCCTCCATGGGCACGATGGCATCCCCCATCCTCCTTATTCCCTCCCTCCTTCCCAGCGCCTTGTCCAGGCAGTGCCCCAGCACGATCATCACGTCCTCGGCCACATGATGGGTCAGGTCCCCCCTGGCCTTCACCTGCAGGTCAAGCCCCCCGTGCACGGCCAGCTGGGAGAGGAGGTGGTCGAGGAACCCTATCCCCGTCTCCACCTTGGCCCTTCCCCTCCCGTCCAGCTTGAGGTGGACCGTGACCTCGGTCTCCCCGGTCTTCCTCCTCTCCCTGCCCTCCCTCACTCCGCCACCTCCATGGCCTCCCTGAGGGTGAACCTGCCCTCGTAGAGGGCGGTTCCCACGATCAGCCCCGCCGCCCCCGCCTCCTTGGCCCTCCTCACATCCTCCAGCGAAGCCACCCCTCCCGAGAGAAGGACGGGCAGCCTTATCCTGGACAGGAGCCCCCTCACCTCCCCTATCCCGCACATCCTCCCGTCGGCCTCCACGTTGGTGTAGAGGAGGTAGCCCACTCCCAGCTCCTCCATCTCCCTCGCCAGCTCCACCACTCCCTTCCCGGTTTCCTCCCTCCACCCCTCCACCACCACCCTGTCCCCCCTGGCGTCCACCGCCACCACCACCCTCTCCCCCCCCAGCACCTCCACCAGCCTTCCCACCAGCTCGGGGTTCTTAACCGCCGAGGTCCCCACCACCACCCTCTCCGCCCCCCCCTTCACGTACTCCTCCGCCGCCTGCAGGGACCTTATTCCCCCTCCCACCTGCACCCCCGCCCTCCTGCCCCGGAGGAGCGAGAGGATGAGCCCTCGGTTGCTCCCCCTTCCCATGGCCGCGTCCAGGTCCACCACGTGCAGCAGGCGGGCCCCCTCCCCCTCCCACCTCTCGATCCAGGGGAGCGGGTCCCCGTACACCCTTTCCTCCTCCTCCCTTCCCCCTCTCAGTCTCACGCACCTCCCCCTCCGGATGTCCACGCTCGGAATGACCAGCAAGTCCGCACCTAGGGAAGGACGCGCTCGATGGGAAGCACCAGGATGTCCCTCCCCCCCACCCTCTTCAGCTCCCTCACCAGCCGGTAGACCTCCCTCTCGCTCACCACCGCCTGTACGGCCAGCATGGGCTCCCTCGCCTCCACCCTGGAGACGGTGGGGCCCGCCATGCCGGGCAGGATCCTCTTCACCTCCTCCAGCTTATCCTCGGGGAGGTTGAGGAGGAGCAGCTTCTTCCCCTCCGCCTCCTTGGCGCTCCTCAGGGCCGTCCTGATCTCCTCGATCTTCTCCCCCTTCTCCTCCAGGCTCTTCCGGTTGGCTATGAGCCTGGCGGTGCTCTCCAGGATGGTGTCCACCACCCTCAGGCGGTGGGTCCGTAGGGTGGTGCCCGTGCTGGTGACGTCCACGATGAGGTCCGCCACCCCTATGAGGGGGGCGATCTCCGCCGCTCCCGTCACGTTCACCACCTCCACCTCTATCCCCCTCCCGGAGAAGTACTTGCGGGTGAGGTTGGGGAACTCGGTGGCCACCCTGAGGCCCGGCCGGTAATCGGAGGGGGAGCTTATCCCCGAGCCCTCGGGGGAGGCTA
The DNA here is from genome assembly GCA_964509845.1 of Hadarchaeota archaeon (SeqCode). Classification (GTDB taxonomy): domain Archaea; phylum Hadarchaeota; class Hadarchaeia; order Hadarchaeales; family WYZ-LMO6; genus WYZ-LMO6. Next base: position 20,442 of record CAZDZG010000004.1, read on the forward strand.
TCACCAGCCTGGTGGAGCCGTACCCCAGATCCAGGAGCTCCACCACCTCCCCCTCCCTCCCGCTCTCGCAGACGAGGTCGTAGCCGGTGATCCCGAGCTCGGTGGCCCCCTCGGCCACGAAGTCGGGGATGTCCTCCGCCCTTACGAAGACCAGCTCCAGGTCCGGGTCGTGGGTGCGGCAGAAGAGCTGCCTGCCATCCCTCCCCACCACCCCTATGCCGGAGCTCTGGAGCAGCCTGACCGTGGGCTCCTCCAGGTGCCCCTTGGGGACGCTCATGGTGAGCCTCATCCTCCTCCCTCCTTGACCTTTCTCAGCGCCTGTAGGAGTTCCCCATTTTCTTCTTTTCTACCTACCGTTATCCTCACCCATCTCCTCCCCGCCCCCCTGAAGGAGGAGAGGTCCCTGATCAGGATCCCCCTGCGCCTCAGCCTCGCACAAACCTCTCCCGCCGTGAGGCCGAGGGGGGAAACGTCCACCATCAGGAAGTTGGCCTCGGAGGGAAGGACCCTCAGCCCCAGCCCCTCCAGCCCCTCCCTCAGCCTCTCCCTCTCCTCCCTTATCCTTTCCACCACCCTCCTGACGTGGTCCAGGTCACGCAGGGCGGCTAGGGCCGCCACCTGGGCCAGCCTGTTCACGCTGAAGGGCTGGCGCAGGCGCTCCAGGGCCGAGACCAGCTCCCTGGAGCCCAGCAGGTACCCCACCCTGAGGCCGGCCAGGCCGAAGGCCTTGGAGAAGGTTCTGAGCACCACCAGGTTTTCCCTTTCCCTGATCAGCCTCGCCAGGCTTCCCCTGGAGGAAAACTCCACGTAGGCCTCGTCCAGGACCACCACGGTTCCCGTCTCCAGCATCCCCTCTATGGTTTCCTCCTCCAGGCACCCTCCGGTGGGATTGTTGGGCCTTCCCAGAAAGACCAGCCTGGACCTCCTGGCCAGGGAGAGGAGCTCCCCGGGGTCCCACTCCATTTCTTTTCCCCTGTAGAAGAGGGGTCTGCCCCCGCTCAGCCTCACCCCTATCTCGTAGAAGCTGAAGGAGGGAAGGGGGAGGAGGACGGGGTCTCCCGGATCCAGCAGGGCCCTGCAGAGCAGGTCCATGAGCTCATCCGAGCCGTTCCCCACCAGCACCTCCTCCTGCGATAGTCCCACGTACTTCCCCACCGCCCTCCTGAGCTCCGGGGACTGGGGGTCGGGATAGAGGCCCACGGAGGGGAGGGCCTCCCGGAGGGCCCTGAGGACCAGCGGGGAGGGACCGAAGGGGCTTTCGTTGGAGGCGAGGTTGATCAGTCCCTTCCTCCTCCCGTACTCCGCGGCGAACGGGTAGGGCCTTCCCTCGCGCAGGAACTCCCTGGCCCTGCGGGAGAGCCTCAACCTATCAGCCTCTTGAGGAGGGCCCTGGGGTTCTCGGTGACGGCCCGCTCGGCCTCCCTCTCCTCCAGCCCCGCCCCCAGGGCCACCTGTCTGGCCTCCTCCTGGCTCAGGAGCTCCTCGGGCTCGTGGGCGTCCGAGTTCACCAGGAGCCTGCACCCGGCCTGCACGGCCACCCTCGCCACTAGGCCGTTGGTGAGGCAGTGTCCCCTGCGGGAGGTGAGCTCCAGGTAGACCTCCCCCTTCCGGGCCTTCTCCGCCAGCTCTAGGCTCAGGAAGCCGGGGTGGGCCAGCAGGTCCACCTCCCCGCAGGTCAGGGCGGCCTCGTTGGTTCCCGGCAGGACGGGCTCCACCGGACTCTCCCCGTGCACGGCCACCAGCACGGCCCCCAGCCTCCTGGCGAGCCTGGCCATCCTCCCTATGCTGGAGGGGGGAAGGTGGGTGAGCTCCACCCCCGGCACCAGCCTGAGGTTCAGGTGGCGGTTCACCTCCTCCGCCGCCCTCACCAGGGAGGGAACCAGGCTCTCCAGGTTGGAGGGATCGGCATGGTCGGTGATGGCCAGGACCTCATGCCCCTTCGCCTCCGCCCTCCTGGCCAGCTCCACCGGCAGGACGGAGCCATCGCTGAGGGAGGAATGGGTGTGGAGCTCTATGCGCATCTCCCCTCTAGGTCTGGGGCCTCTTATCCGTTTATCCCGCCCTTCCGGCGGTCCTGGCCAGGGCCTTTTCCCTCTCCTTGTCCTGGGCCAGCTTGATGATCATCACCTTGGAGGGATGGATCTTGCGCGGTACCTCCGTCCCATCGGCCTTCCTCACCGAAGCCCCCTGAACCATCACCGCCACCCGCTTGGTGTCCACCCCTATCACCTCCCCCTCCAGCCCCTTGAAGTCCCCGCGGAGGATCCGCACCCTGTCTCCCTTGCGCACGGGGAAGGATCTCCTGCCGTATTTCTTCCTGAGTTCCTCGCTGAGGGGGGCGGAGAACAGATGGCGCCGGAGGTGAAGGGGGAGGGTGTATAGCCTGAGCCTCTGCTTCCTGGGCTTCCTGCTCACCACTCAGACCACCATGGTGGCTATCCCCGCCAGCTTGGGCCAGCGCTCGGCCGCCTCCCTGGCTATGGGCCCCCTTATCTCCGAGCCCTTGGGGGAGCCATCGGGGGTGATGATGGCCACGGCGTTGTCCTCGAACTTTATCCTCAGCCCGTCCGGCCTCCTGTAGGCCTTTCGCTGCCTCACCACCACGGCCCGCAGGATCTGCTTCCTCAGCTCGGGGGTTCCCTTCTTCACGGAAACCACCACCTGATCCCCCACCCCGGCGGAGACCAGCCTGCGTCTGGTGCCCTTCAGGCCGATCACGGAGATGATCTGCACCTCCTTCGCCCCGGTGTTGTCCGCGCAGACCAGCCTGGCCCCGATGGGCAGCGCTCGGCTGGGGGCGGGCACGCCCGTGGTCGCCACTCCACCCGCTCTCTTCCCCATCACCTCCCCTCCTCCTTGGCTATCACCACGAAGGCCTTGGTTTTGCTGAGCCTACGGCACTCCGCTATCTTCACCCAGTCCCCCATCCTGGCGTTGATGCAGGGGGGATTATGGGCGTGGATCTTGGAGGTCCTCCTCTCCAGCCTCTCGTACTTCTTCACCTTACGCACCCTGGGGATCTCCACCGCCACCGTCTTGTCCCTCTTATCGCTCACCACCCTCCCCTCCAGCACCCTTCCCCTTACCGAAAGGTTGCCGTGGAAGGGACAACGCGGATCGGAGCAGGGCTGCTCCGGCGGCGGGATGCCCAGCACCGTCCTCATACCTTTCCCACCCTGTCCTCAGGCCTCGCCACCAGCCTCCTTCCCTCCACCTTCACCTCCTCTCCCTCCGGCAGGATGAACTTCAGGTAGACTATGGACTTTGGGATGCTTTTTATCTTTCCCCCCACCCTCACCCTGAGCATGTTTTTGGTCTCATCCACCACCCTCCCCCTCAGGCCCCTCAGCCCAGGATCGGTGCTTTCCAGCACCTCCACCTCCAGCCCTATGAGCTCGTGGCGGATCAGGTTGGAGGGGCGCAGGGGCATCTCACTTGATGATGTCGATGGATTCGGGCAGGAAGCCCAGCTCCACCAGGACCTCCTTTATCTTGTCCTTGTGGTCCCCCTGCAGCTCTATGCTCTTGTCCCTTATGGTTCCCCCGCAGGCCATCCTGCTCTTGAGCTTCTTCAGGAGCTCCTTGAGGTCGCTCTTCTTCTCGTCCAGCCCCTCTATCACCGTCACCACCTTTCCGAACCTGCGGGTCTCGGAGTAGACGGAGATCCGCTGCTGTTCCCTGGAGATCTCGCTGCAAACGCAGAGTTCGGTGGGAAGGCCGCAGCGTGGACAGATGCCCTGCATTACGGAGCTCTCACCCCTCTTTCTCCCTCAACACCGTTAAAATCCTTGCTATGGCCCTCCTGAGCTCCCTCGCCCTCATCGGGTTCTCCGGAGGGGTTCCCCCCTTCCTCACGGCCCTCTCCCTGGCCAGCTCCGCCCTCAGCTCCCTGAGCTTGTTCAGGGCCTCTTCCCTGCTCATGCTCCTTATCTCGTCCGCCTTCAGCCTCGGCAACCTCCCCTCCCGTCTCCTTCTCCTGAACCTCCGTTTTTATCCTTATCTCATCGGGGGTGGGAACGGGCGGCATGATCCGCACCTTCACCCCCACCACCCCCGGCCTCAGCTTGGCATAGGCGAAGCCGTAGCTCACCAGCCTGTGGGCCGGTTCCCCCGCCTTGCTCAGGTAGCCCTGATAGAACCTCACCTTCTTGGCCCTGTCCCCCCCGAGCTTTCCCGAGAGCACGATCTCCACCCCCCTTGCCCCCGCCTCCATGATGCGGTTCATGAAGGTGTATCCGAGCGAGCGGTAGTGGGCCCCCCTCTCCAGGGCGAAGGCTATCCGCTTGGCCATGATGGAGGCGTTGAGCTCCGGCTTCTCTATTCCCACCACCTCTATCTGCGGGTTCTCCAGCTTGAACCTCCTGGCCAGCTCCTCCGTCAGCTCCTGCACGCTCTTTCCCTTCTTCCCTATCACGGCTCCCGGCCGCTCCACGTAAAGGGTGATCCTGGTTCCCGTGGGTACCCGGCTCAGGCTCATCCCCCCGTACCCGGTGTGCTCCAGTTCCTTCTCCAGGTACTCGTTGAGCTCCGCCATCTCCAGCGCCCTCTTCACGAAGAGCCTGTCCACCCTCAAGGCTAGGCCTCCTTCAGGATGATCTGGACGTTGGTGAGGGGCTTGTTGTAGGGGGTGGCCCTCCCGAAGGCCCTGGGCAGGATTCCCGGGATGGTTATGCCCTTGCAGGCGCTGGCGTGCACCACCCTGAGCCTCTCCACGTCAAGCCCCTTGTAGATCGCGTTGGCCTCCGCGTTCTTCAGCACCTGCAGGATGGCCTTGGCGGCCTTGACGGGGTAGGCACCCGCCCCCTTCGTCCCCCGGTGGTGCGGTACCTTCTTCCTGTGCCTGCGGTAGGGCACGGCCCTCTTCCCCTCCGCCACCTCCTGGAGGTAGGCCTGGGCCTCCCTGAGCCTTAGCCCCCTTATCTCCCTGCAGATCTCCACGGCATCCTTCGGAGAGATCCTCAGTTCCTTCCCCATGGCCCTGGCGCAGGGTTCCTCCACCCGGCAGGAATAGCCGAACTTCGGCATCCCATCACTTCAGGGGAACGTACATGGAGCTCTTGGTGGCCCCTATCCCGGGAGCCCCGTGTATCACCCTCTTCCTGGTCTGGCTGAACTCCCCCAGCCTGTGCCCTATCATCTCCGGCTTTATCTCCACCACCACGAACTCCTTCCCGTTGTACACCCCGAACTTGAGCCCCACCATCTCCGGGAGGATGATCATCTCCCTCCGGTGGGTGCGGATGATGACGTCCCCGTCCCCCTTCTTTTGAACCTTCCTCACCTTGGCCAGCAGCTTCCTGGCCTCTGGATGGGTCCCCCTGAGCATCCTAAGCAGGCTCCTGCGCTGGCGGGAGGGCAACAGCTTGGCGAACTCCTCCAGCGGCATCTTCTTCAGCTCCTCCAGGGTGTAGCCGCGGTAGGTGAACCGCTTGGGCATACCTTCACCTCTTTCCCACCCTCCTGGCGGCTATGAGGCCCACCTTCTGGCCTGGCGGGGCGCCCCTGGCCACTATCTTGGGCCTCCCCGCATGCCTCCCCCTTCCCCCTCCGAACGGGTGGTCCACCACGTTCATGGCCACCCCCTTCACCCTCGGATAGGGCTTGCCCCTGGCCAGCATGAGGTGGTACCGCTTTCCGGCCTTCAGGAAGGGCTTGTCCGTCCTCCCTCCCCCGGAGACCGTTCCTATCACCGCCCGGCAGCGGAGGTCGAAGGTCCTGACCTTCCCCGAGGGCAGCTGAACCACCGCCTTTCCGGCCTCCTTGGCGATCAGGACGGCGTAGGATCCCGAGGTCCTGGCGAACTTCCCCCCGTCCCCGGGCACGGCCTCCAGGTTGAAGATCTTGGTGCCCTCCGGTATCTCCGCCAGCGGCTTGATGTTCCCGAGCTGGTTCCCCGCCCCGGGCCCGCACTCTATCTCGTCCCCTACCTTTATCCCCTCCGGGGCGGGAAGCACCACCTGGAATCCCTCCTGGAACCTGACCAGCATTAGGGGGCAGCCCCTGCCCGGCTCGTGCACGATGTCAAGAACCTTCCCCCTGCTGGCCGCGGAGGGGGGAAGCTTGACCTCCCCCACCCTTCTCCAGCTCTTCGCCCGGTAGGTGGGGGAGCCCTTTCCAATCCTCTGCGCCCTTATGATCCTTCCCACTCAGATCACCCCCAACTTGGATGCCACCTCATCGGCATTAAACCTTGGGGTCAGCCTCACGTATGCCTTCTTTCTCCCCTCCGGCCCCCTCGTGATCCTCACGCTCTCCACCTCCACCCCGTACAGGAGCTCCACCGCCCTCTTCACCTCCGTCTTGTTGGCGTCGGGCGCCACCACGAAGGTCAGCTTGTTTTCCTTCTCTATCAGCCTCACGGCCTTCTCGGTGGCCAGCGGGTAGAGGATCACCTTGTGGGGATCCCTCATAGCCTCGCCTCCAGAGCCTGCAGGGCGGAGGGGGTCCAGACGGTGAGCCTGGCGGGGTGTCCCCCGGGGGCCAGGTCCTCCACCCCCAGGTTTCTGGCCTCCACCACCCTCACCCCCGGAAGGTTCCCCGCCCCCTTCCTTATCCCCCTGTCCCTGGAGACCACCAGCAAGGGCCCCACGGGCCTCCTGTACTTCCTTCCCCTCATCTTTCCCCTCCCCGCCCTTATCTTTTCCCCCTCCGCCACCCTCTCCACCTCCTCCCACAGACCCAGCCGCTGGAAGACCTCCTTCACCTGCTTGGTCTCCGAGAGCTCCTCGAGCCTGTCCTCCACGACCAGCGGGAGGGAGGGCACCTTGTCGATGAGGTGCCCCCGCGAGCGCACGAGCTCGGGATTGGCGGTGGCCGCCAGGGCCGAGCGGAAGGCCAGCCTTTTTTCCTTCCTGTTTATCCTCTCCCTAAGGACCTTCTCCACCTTGGGAGGGTGGGCCCTCCTCCCCCCCACGGCGTGGGGAACGAAGGCCCCCCTTCCGGCCGCGGGATATCCCGAACCCTTGACCCTCGGCACCCTGGCCACCCCATATCCCTTCCCCCAGGTCTCGGCCGTGGTGCGCTTTCCGGCCATGGGATCCGTTCCCTTGGGCTGAAGGCGGGCGGTCTGGGAGGAGATGACGGCCCTCCTGATCAGGTCCGGCCGGTACTCCTCGGAGAAGGCAGGGGGGAGCTCCACCTCCCCCTGGGGCTTCCCGTCCAGCGAGAAGACCGGGACCTTCATCCTCCCACCCCCGTGCTGGCTATGTAAGTGACGACCGGGGGTGGCCCCGCCTCCCTTCGCCTGGCCGGACGCAGGTGAATGAGCCTCTTGGTGGGACCGGGTACGGAGCCAGCCAGGAGCACGTATTCGGTCTTGACCGGCCCCCATCGCTTGAATCCCCCCTTGGGGGTTACCTCCTCCCCCTTCCCTATCTTCAGGATGCGTTTGTTGAGTTCCGTTCGCTGGTGGTACCCCATCTGTCCGGCGGCGGGGACCGTCCACATGACCCTGGCGGGGGTCCAGGGTCCCAGCGTCCCCACCTGTCTCCTTCCGTCGTTGGTCTTTCTGGGCAGGATCTTCACCCCCCACCTCTTCACGGGCCCTTGGAACCCCTTTCCCTTGGTGATGGCCGTGACATCCACGTAGTCCCCGGGCCTGAACACGTCGGAGACCTTAATTTCCTTCCCCAGCAGGCTCTTGGCGTACTCCCACTTGGCGGGCGCCTCCTTCCCCCCCACCGCCAGCTCCAGGAGGTCGGGCTTCTTCTTGGGGCCGGAGCAGAGGTAGGGCTGGGTGTGGGCCAGCACCCTCACCTCCGCCACCTTTCCCCCCTTCACCAGCTCCTCCGCCTTTCTCATCTTCTCCGGATCCGTCCGCTTGGGGAGATTCAGCAGCCTTCCCAGCTCCTTGTCCAGGTTCTCAGCCCAGACCTCCATGAGGGTCCTGAGACCGCGGCTGGTCTTTCCCAGCAGCCTTATCCCGCACACCTTCAGCGGGGGGGTTTCGATCACCGTGGCGGCACAGGCGATCTCCTTCCCCGCCGTGGCACTGGTCTTTCGGTCATCCACGTAAAGGACGTGGGTCATGCCGGCCTTGTAACCGGCGAAGCCCAGCAGGCGGGTCTCCTCCTCCTCCGGCCAGGATCGGATGTGGGGGAGGGGGGAAGGCGCCCGCACCCTCGGGCTGAAGGCCAGCGAGCCCCTCCTGGGACGGTGGGCCCTCCTTCCCATCTCACCCCACCTCCGCCCGGAGGAGGGCCAGCGTGGCCAGCAGGGCCTCCTCCGTCCTCACCGTGGCCGTCCCCTGGTCTGGGATGGTGTTCACCACCAGGTGAAAGAGCTCCTCCACTCTCCTGCCCTCCCTCTCGCAGATGGGGTGAAGGCCCGCGTAGGGCCCCCCAAAGGCCACCATAAGGCGCTCGGGCTTCATCTCCCTGAGCTTCCTCCTCAGCTCCTCCAGTTTTTCACCGTATCTCGACGTACCTATTTTAAAGTAAGCCCCGTACCGCTCCACCGCCTGGGAAAGGCTCCCCCTCTCCAGCACCCTGTACCCCCAGTACTCCCCCGTCTCCCCCCTGTCCACCACCTCCACCTCCCTGAGCTCCCCCCTCCTTTTCCCCAGCCTCACCGTCACCCTGCTTCCCACCTTCAGCCTCTCCCCTACCACTCCCTTCTCCCTCAGCCCCAGCTCCAGCAGGCTCCTGTCCCTCTCCACCTTCACCACCACCGCCTCCCTGCAGTCCCCCTCCCCCTCCTTCTCGCCCCTGAGGGGATGGTGGGGGGTTCGGAGGGGGGGAAGGACCCCGGCATACCTCAGGACCTCCAGCTTGGGGAAGAGCAGCTTCCTCAGGTACTGGGGGGTTTCGGCGTACCGGAGCACCGTGGTTATGAGCTCCATTTCCTTCCTGCGGTCCTTCACGTGGGGATCCCGGTCCTCGTAGATCACCACCTCCTCCACCCGAAAGATGGCCAGGGAGCGGGCCACCATTCCCAGCTTCAGGGTCTTCTCCAGCAGGCTCCGGCCATCCGAGACCAGAGAGGAGGGAAGCAGGACGGAGAGGGAGCTCATCAGCCCTTGGCCACCCCGAGGGGGATGAGCCTGGCCACCTTCAGGGAGAGGCCCGCCCGGTGGGTGACCTCGACCACCCTGTCTATGTCCTTGTAGGCCTGGGGGGCCTCCTCCGCTATCACGGAGAGCTTGGCGGCCCTCACGTAGATCCCTTTCTCCCCCAGCTTCCCCCTTATCTCCTCCCCCCTGAACTGCTTGAGGGCAGCCGTCCTGGAGAGGTGCCTGCCCGCCCCGTGGGCGGTGGAGCCGAAGCTCTCCTCCATGGCCCTCTCCGTCCCCACCAGGAGGTAGGAGGCCGTTCCCATGTCGCCGGGGATGAGGACGGGCTGGCCCACCGCCCGGTAGGGGGAAGGAACCTGCGGGTGGCCGGGCGGGAAGGCCCTGGTGGCGCCCTTCCTGTGCACCACCACCTTCCTCCGCTCCCCGTTGATCCGGTGCTCCTCCAGCTTGGCTATGTTGTGGGCCACGTCGTAGATGACCCTGAGGCCCAGGGCCTCCGCCTCCCTGCGGAAGACCTGCTCGAAGCTCTGCCTTATCCAGTGGGTGATCATCTGCCGGTTGGCCCAGGCGTAGTTGGCGGCGCACTTCATGGCGGAGAAGTAGGCCTGTCCCTCGGGGGAGGCGAAGGGGACGTTCACCAGCTCCCTGTCGGGAAGCTCCAGCCTGTACTGCCTGACGGCCCTTTCCATGGTCCTCAGGTAATCGGAGCAGACCTGGTGGCCCAGCCCCCTGGAGCCCGTGTGGACCATCACCGTCACCTGTCCCTCCTCCTCTATGCCGAAGCTGCGGGCCACCTCCCGGTCGTAGATCCTGTCCACCACCTGCACCTCCAGGAAGTGGTTGCCGCTCCCCAGGCTGCCCAGCTGGGGGAAGCCCCTCCGCTTGGCCTCCCCGCTCACCCTTCCGGGGTCGGCCCCCTCCATGCATCCCCCCTCCTCCAGCCTCTCCAGGTCCTCCTTCCACCCGAAGCCCTTCTCCACCGCCCACTCCGCCCCCCTCTCCAGCACCTGGTCCAGCTCCGGGGGGGTAAGCCTGACGTGCCCCGTGCTCCCCAGGCCCGAGGGCACGTTCCGGAAGAGGGTCTCAATGAGGTCCTTGAGCCTGGGCATCACCTCTTCCTTCCGTAGGTCGGTGCGGAGCAGGCGGACGCCGCAGTTGATATCGTAACCCACCCCCCCGGGGCTTATGACCCCCGTTTCGGCATCGGTGGCCGCCACCCCCCCTATGGGGAACCCGTATCCCTGATGCCCGTCCGGTAGGGTGATGCTGTACTTGTAGATCCCCTGAAGGGAGGCCACGTTGGCCGCCTGCTCCAGCGTTAGGTCCTTCCCCATCTCCCTCAGCATCTCCTCGTCCGCGTAGATGCGGGCGGGTACGGCCATGTAGGGCCTGTACTCCCTGGGGATCTCCCACCTGACCTCGTCTATCCTCCTCAGGGGCGGAGCCATCTTCCTCTACTTCTCAGTCCCCCCTAAATCGGTTTCCGCTACAGCCAGAGGAGCTGCAGGAGGAGGTGGGCCACGGACACCGAGACCAGCGTCAGGGGGAGGCTGAGCCTCAGGTACTCGGTCAGCCTCACCCGCTGGCCCCTCCGCTCCAGCATCCTGCAGGCGAAGACCTGGGCAGCCGCCCCCACGGGCGTCACATTTCCCCCCATTCCCGTCCCCACCAGCATCCCGTACATGAGGGGGAGGGGATCCATGCCCAGGGAGCTCCCCAGGTCCGCGCAGACGGGAAGCATGAGGACGGTGAAGGGGACGTTGTCTATGAAGGAAGAGAGGGCCACGGACAGCCATACCAGCAGGGCGAGGGTGGCGGAGGGGCCCAGCCTGAGGCCCGCCAGCCCCTCGGCCAGGTCCTCCAGCAGCCCCACCCTCTCCGCCGCCCCTATCACCACGAAAATCCCCAGCAGGAAGAGGAAGGAATCCCAGTCGAATTCCCTCAGCATCTTCCCCGCCCTCCTTCCGCCCAGCAGGAGGGACCCCATCCCCACCCCCAGCCCTATCAGGCCGGGCCCCAGGCGGAGGAGGGGATCCAGGGAGAGCAGAAGGATGCCCGCAGCGAAGAGGACCAGGGGGGAGTAGTCCGCCCCTCCCGTCCTTTCCCCTACCCTCACCCTTCCGCCCAGCCTCCGGAAGTGCAGCAGGTAGAGGGAGAGAAGTCCCGCCAGCACGCCCAGGGCGGAGAGGACCCCCAGCCCGGGCCTGCCCCTGAACAGGTAGAAATCCGTGAAGTGCATGCCGGTCTGGGAGGCCAGGAGCAGGGCGGGGGGATCGGCGACCATGCTCACGGTGGTCACGATGTTGGAGGAAAGGGCCACGGAGATCAGGGGGAGGAAGGGGGGCACGCGGATCCTCCTCGAGAGCTCGAAGGCGATGGGGGCCATCATCAGCACCACCCCCACGTTTTCCAGGAAGGACGAGAGGAGGGCGGTGAGGAGGCAGAGGAGGAGGAGGGCCTTCCCCGGGCTCCTGCAGGCCCCCAGCAGGCGGTGGGCCAGCACGGAGGGCACCCCGCTCTCCGAGAAGAGGAGGGACAAAAGGAGGAAGCCCCAGTAGAGGGCCAGGACGCTCCACCTGATGGAGTGCACCGCCTCCCCCGGGGTCAGGGCCCCCACCAGCAGGAGGAGGAGGGCCGAGCAGAGGGAGACCAGGGAGAGCGGGAGCCTCCTGGAAATGGCGAGGGAGTAGCACCCCACCAGGACGAGAAGGACGATCCACTTGAGGCTCTCCACGGGATATAAAAAGGGGGGCTTCGCATAAATTTTTAGGTTGTAAGATATCAAATAACAACGTGATTCTGCGCGTTCCCAGCGGGATAAAGGGCTTGGATGAGATTTTGGAGGGAGGATTTCCGATGGGCTCCTTCATCCTGCTGGTGGGCCCGCCCGACACCAGCAAGGAGGACTTCCTCTACACCCTTTCTGCAAGGCTCTCCCGCCTGAATGGCTCCTTCCTGTCCGGGAACCAGGTCCTGCCTGACCGCATCTGGTACCTCACCCTCACCACCACGAAGGAGGAGGTCATGCAGGATGTGCAGGGGAAGTTCTCGGAGGACTTCTGCCGGGCCTTCTCGAAGTCCCTCTTCCGCCCCTTCTGGGAGCTTCCCTCCTCCCTGGGGGACCTCGCCAAGTGGCTGCGGCAAGCGAACGGAAAGCGGGTGAGGGAGCTCAAGGAGAAGATTTTCTCGGATTTCTCCAAGTTCCTGGAGAGGGAGACCTCCAACTCCCTCTTGATTCTCTTCTCGCTCAACGACTTCGCCATGTTCTTCCGGGAGGAGGAGAAGCTGGAGTTCCTGGCCGTGCTGGAGGAGGTAAAGGGATCCGTCAAGAAGTGGGGGGCCCTCCTGCTGGCCTCCCTCGTTCCCGGGGTGCTGGATTCCTCCCTCGAAGCCGGTATCCTCTCCAGGGCGGAGGGGATCCTGTACTTCAGGAAGGAACAGGATGGGAGGGAGATCCTCGCCTGCGAGAAGCTTCCCGGCAGCCTGCTGGAGGGAAAGCGCTTCCAGCTCCAGGTGACCAGGGAAGGGGTGGACCTCAGCCCCCTCTGAGGGCCTTTTTTAGGAGGGAGAGATAAAGGCACCTCTCGGGCCTTATGGAGGGCGAGGCCAGGGGCCTTCCTTCCAGCCTGAGCCCTCTCACCACCACCAGCGGGACACCCTCATCCGCTTCCCCCATCAGGAGCTCCGCCGCGGTGGCCAGCTGGTCGGCCAGAGCCCTCACCGTCACCTTGAGTTTCCTGCCGAACAGGTCCCTCCTGCCCCGGCAGTCCAGAGCGCCTGGTATCCCGGAAACGGCAATGGCCTGTCCCACCGTTCCCAGCCTCAGCGGTCTCACCGTGCTGTCGGAGAGGATCACCCCCACCCCCACCCCCTCCTCCTCCAGCAGGTACCTCCTGAGCTCCCGGGCGAACCGCCCGGGTTGGGAGGGAAGGAGAACGGCGTGGCCGGGAGGGGCGTTGGAGAGGTCCACCCCTGCGTTGGCGCAGAGGAGTCCCCGTTTGAGCGTCAGGAGGGCCCCCCTGGAGGCCCCCAGCACCTCATCGGCCTCCTTCAGCACCACCTCCACGAAGGAGGGATCAAGGCCCGTTCGCCTTGCGAGGCGCAGGGCCCGGGGACCCGGCCTGACCTCCGACAGCCTCACCGTTCTTCCCTGGGAGAGGGCCACCACCTTGGAGGAGAGGATGAGCACGTCCCCCTCCCTGGCACCGCCCAGGCGCCTGAGGGCCCGCAGCACGAGGGGGCGCAGATCCTGCCCGGGCCTGACCAGGGGGAACCTTATGCCGATGAGCCTCAGCTCCACGGTTAGAGTGCCCCTGCCCCTTTATGAACTCCGCGGCTCGCTTGAGCCCTATAAATCCGCGGAGTCCTTTGGGGCTTGATGGAGGTGATCCCGCTCTCCGGCTTTCCCCTGGTGAAGAAGGGGGATGACATAGGGGAGCTGGTGGTGAGGACCCTCCGCTCCCAGGGACTGTCGCTGGAGTCCGGGGATGTGCTGGTGGTGGCCCAGTCCGTGGTCTCCAAGGCCGAGGGGGCGGTGGTGGACCTGAGGAAGGTGAGACCATCGGAGCTGGCCCTCAGGCTGGCCAGGAAACTGGGGAAGGATGCGAGGGAGGTGGAGGTGGTGCTGAGGGAGGCCGAGGAGATTGTCAGGGCCTCTCACGTCCTCATCACCAGAACGAGGCACGGCTTCGTCTGCGCCAACTCAGGCGTGGATCACTCCAACGTGGAGGAGGGGCGCGTCACCCTGTTGCCCAGGGATCCGGACCGCAGTGCCGAGCGGATAAGAAGGAGGATCAAGGAAAGGCTGGGGGTGGAGGTGGCGGTGATCATCTCGGACACGCAGGGAAGGGCCTTCCGGACGGGTAGCCTGGGGGTGGCCGTGGGGGTGGCAGGGATGAAGCCCCTGCTGGACCTCCGTGGCAGGAGGGACCTGTACGGAAAAAAACTGAGGAGCACGGTGGTGGCGCAGGCGGACGCCCTGGCCGCCGCCGCCGTTTCCGTCATGGGGGAGGCGGCGGAGGGAACACCCGTGGTGCTCATCAGGGGCGCCGTTTACGAGAGGGGGAAGGGAAGTGCGAGGGAGCTGGTGAGGTCAAGGGATAAGGATCTCTTTTCCTGAGCCCCTCAGAAGGGAAAGGAGCTCTCCCAGGCTCTCTATCCTCAGGTCCCCCTCCACTCCCCTCCCCACCACCATCACCCCCGCTCCCCTCCCCGCCTGGACGTCGCTCCTGGTGTCCCCCACCAGCACGGCCTGGGAGGGGTGGACCCCCAGCCTGCGGCAGGCCTTCCTCACGCCCTCCGGATGGGGCTTGGCCCTCCTCACCTCGTCACCCGTCAGGACGACGTCGAAGAGTTCCAGCAGCCCCAGGTTCGAGAGGAGCCTGCGCACCAGCCTGGAGGGGGTGTTGGTGACCAGGGCCAGCCTGAACCCCCTTTTCCTCAGCTCCCTCAGGACCTCCTCGGCCTCCGGGAAGGTCCTGACTTCCGCCAGGTGACGCTCGTACCGCAGCAGGCAGTACTCCACCGCCTCCCTTCCCAGCCCCAGCCTCTCGAAGTTCCTGGAGAGGTTGAAGCCCCAGTACTTCCTCACGTACTCCCCCTTTCCCAGTCTCCTCTTCCCGAACCTGCTCAGGGTCTCGTTCATGGCCCTGTACCAGACGTCCAGGGAATCCACCAGCACCCCGTCCAGGTCGAACAGCACGGCCCTTATCCCCATCCGATCCCCGACCTTTGGCGGGAAAGGAAAAAAGGTGCCTCCCCTTCAGGAGAGGAGATGATAACCCTGCTCTCCGGCGGAACGGGGACCCCCAAACTCCTCCAGGGGATGAAGGGGAAGGAGGAGCTGTGCGTGGTGGTGAACACGGGGGATGACATAGAGGTTTCGGGCCTCCATGTCTCCCCCGATCTGGACTCCGTCCTTTACACCCTGAGCGGGATCATCAACGAGCGAACCTGGTGGGGGATCAAGGGGGACACCTTTGAAACGCATGAGGCGCTGAGGGAGCTGGGGGTAAAGGAGCTCCTGAGGCTGGGGGACAGGGACAGGGCCACCTGTCTCTTCCGCACCCTGGAGCTCAGGAGGGGGAGGAGGCTCTCGGAGGTCACCCTGGAGCTCTGCAGGAGACTGGGGGTGAGGGAGAGGGTCCTGCCCATGACGGACGACCGGGTGACGACGGAGATCCTCACCCCTAGGGGCTGGGTGCATTTCCAGGAGTTCTGGGTGGGAAGGGGTGGAAGGGAGAAGGTGAAGGGGGTGAGGTACAGGGGGGCGGAGGGGGCCAGGCCCGCCCCCGGCGTCCTGGAGGCCCTGAGGGAGAGCGACTTCATCCTCATAGGCCCCAGCAATCCCGTGACCAGCATAGGCCCCATCCTCTCCGTGAGGGGGATCAGGGAGGAGCTGAGGAGGAGGAGGGAGAGGGTGGGGGTGGTGAGTCCCATCCTGGGCAGGGCACCGGTGAGCGGCCCGGCAGGGAAGCTGCTGAGGGCGCTGGGCTATGAGGTGAGCCCGCTGGGGGTGGGCGAGTACTACCGGGAGGTGGCGGGGCACTTCTTCCTCCACTCCTCCGACGGGGAGTTCGCCCGCGGGCTGAGGAGGCTCGGCATGGAGGTGCACAGGCTAAACCTCTGGATGAGGAACCTGCGGGAGCGCAGGAGACTGGCCGCCAGCCTCCTGCGGGAGATCGGTCAGTCCAGCAGGCGGTAGAGGGTGTCCCTCTGCCTGGGTATCCTGCCCGCCCTCAGGATGAGGGTCCTCAGCTGGAGGGGAGTCATCCCCTGTCCCCACCTTCCCCCTGCTTCCCTGGTGATGTTCTCCTCGAAGAGGGTGCCGCCGAGGTCATCCGCCCCTGCCAGCAGCATGCGGCTGGCCAGCTCCGGACCCAGCTTCACCCAGGAGGCCTGCAGGTGGTTGATGAAGCCGGCCAACGCCAGCCTGGCCACGGCGTGAACCCTCAGGTTTTCCTCCGGATCCGGGGAGCGGATCCCCCATCTGCGGAGCTCGGTGTGGTCCGGGACCACGGGAAGGAGGACCAGCTCGGTGAAGCCCCCCGTTTCCCTCTGGATCTCCCTCAACAGGAGGAGATGCTCCGCCCTCTCCTCGGCGGTCTCCACCGTTCCGTACATCATGGTGGAGGTGGTGGGGATCCCCATCCGGTGGCAGGTCTTCACCACCTCCACCCACCTCCCCGAGCTTATCTTCTGCGGGCAGAGGATCTTCCTCACCCTGTCGCTGAGGATCTCCGCCGCCGTTCCCGGGACGGAGTCTAGGCCGGCTTCCCGCAGGGCCGCCAGGACCTCCCGCAGGGGCAGCCCCTCCCGCCTGGACAGGTGGTCGAGCTCGGCGGGGGAGAAGGCGTGAAGGTGGAGGTGGGGGGAGGCCCTCTTGACCGCCCTAACCAGCCCGAGGTAGTCCTCCAGCCCGAGGTCGGGGTTGAGGCCCCCCTGCAGGCAGATCTCCGTGGCCCCCAGCCCCGCCGCCTCCCTCGCCTTGGCCTCCACCTGCGCGGGGGTGAGGGAGTAGGCTTGGGGATGGGAGGGGGGGCGCCTGAAGGCGCAGAACCTGCAGGTCCCCGTGCAGATGTTGGTGTGGTTGATGTTGCGGTTCACCACGTACGTCCCCACCCTCCCCACCAGCCTCCTCCTCACCAGGTCGGCCGTCTGCAGCAGCATCCACAGTTCCCTCCCCTCGACCCCCAGCAGCAGCGCCACCTCCCCTTTCTCCAGCTTCTTTCCCGAGAGGGCCCTCTCCAGGGCCTCCGCCACCAGCGGGTCGATCAGGGAGAGGTCCCTCTCCCATCCCTCAGGCGGGCTTGCCCGGTCCTCCACCTTAACCCCTCCTGTATCCCTCCCCGTCCGCCAGCCTGGAGACCACCCTCCTCACCTCCTCCGACATGAAGGAGGGGTCCCTGGCGTACCTGGGATAGAGGGGGAGCCTCTCCCGGAGCCTGAAGCCCGACGCCTCGAGCCTGGAGCGCAGGGAGCGCAGGTCGGGCCAGGGGCGCTCCGGGTTCACGAAGTCGGGGGTGACCTCGGAAATCCCTCCCAGGTCGTTGGCGCCCTCCCTCAGGAAGGGGAGGACGTCTTCCACCAGGTTGGGCGGGATCTGGATGCCCACCTCGGGGGGAAGGATTCTGGCGGCCATCCTCACGGTCTCCAGCACCTCCCCGGCTTCGGGAGGGGGGGAGCTCTGCATGGGGGTGCCGGGCTTGGGGGAGAAGGGCTGCACGATCACCTCCTGGATGTGCCCATACCTTTCGTGCAGCCTCCTTATCTCCTCAAGCGACCTCTCCCTGTCCTCCCGGCTCTCCCCTATGCCCACCAGGATGCCGGTGGTGAAGGGGATCCTGAGCTCTCCGGCCCTCTCGATGAACTCCAGCCTCACCTCCGGATCCTTCCCCGGGCTCTCCCGGTGGGCCTCCAGCCTGGAGGCGCACTCCAGCATCAGCCCCATGCTGGCGTTGTACCTCCTGAGCCTTTCCAGTTCCTCCCTCTCCAGGATCCCCGCGTTGGTGTGGGGGAGGAGGCCCAGCCTGAGCACCTGCCGGCACAGCTCCTCCAGGTACTCCGAGATGGTGCGGTATCCAAGCCCCTCCAGCCTCTCCCTGGCGGCGGGGTGGACCTCAGGCCGCTCCCCCAGCGTGAAGAGGACCTCGGAGCATCCCGCCTTCTTTCCCCTGAGCACCAGCGAAAAGACCTCCTTGGGGGAGAGGAGGGTGCCCTCCGTTCCCTCCCTCCTGAAGCCGCAGTAAGCGCAGCGGTTCCTGCAGAAGTTGGTGAGGGGGACGAAGACGTTCAGGGAATAGGTCACGGTTTTTCCGTTCGGGCCCATCATCCCACCCTGGAGGCCCCTTATAAAAGGCTCCAGGAGGAGGATAGAAGGGGTCCCTTCGCCCCCTTTTTCCCGATGGCAGAGGGATGGGTGCTCCTGCCGCTCAAGGCCCTCTCCGAGGCCAAGTCCAGCTTCCGGGGGATCCTCACCCCCGAGGAGAGGAAGGAACTGGTGCTCTGCATGCTGGAGGACATGCTGAGGGTCCTCTCCTACGTGAGGATGAGGAAGGTGGTGATCTCCTGCGATGAGGAGGTCCTGCGCTTCGCCCGCTCCCTGGGGGCGGAGGGTCTGAGGGAGCCCGGGCTGGAGCTCAACCTGGCCCTCACCCTTGGGATGGAGAGGGCGAGGCGGGAGGGGGCGGAGGAGGTCCTCATCCTCCCCGCCGACCTTCCCTTCCTCAGGGTGGGGGATGTGGAGGAGATCGTGGGGGGAGGCGGGGAGAGGAAGGTGGTGATCTCCCCCTCCCGCACCCTCGGGACCAACGCCCTCCTGCTCAGGCCGCCCGGCGTGATACCGCTGAGGTTCGGGGGAAGGAGCTTCCCCCTGCACGTGGAGGAGAGCCTGAAGGCAGGAATAAGGCCCAGGATTTATCGCTCCCCCACCGTGGCCACGGACGTGGACGGGGTGGAGGACCTGCTGGCGGCCGAGACGCTGGGGCTGGGAACCCGCACCAGGGATTTCCTCCTTTCCCTGGGCAGGAACAGATTTGTGCGCTGAAGAACACTTTTATACTTTGAAGGAAGGGGAAGGAGGATGGAGCGGCTGAAGTTCCTGCTGGACGAAGAGGAACTGCCGAAGGCCTGGTACAACATACAGGCCGATCTCCCCACCCCCCTCGATCCCCCCCTCCACCCGGCCACCTGGCAGCCCGTGAAGCCCGAGGACCTGGAGCCCATCTTTCCCAAGGAGCTGATCAGGCAGGAGGTAAGCCGGGAGAGGTGGATACCCATCCCTGAGGAGGTGAGGGAGGTATACAGGCTCTGGAGACCCACCCCCCTCTACCGGGCGGTCAGGCTTGAGCGCCTGCTCAAGACGCCCGCCAGGATCTATTACAAGTGGGAGGGGGTGAGCCCGCCCGGAAGCCACAAACCCAACACCTCCGTGGCCCAGGCCTACTACAACCTGAAGGAGGGGGTGGAGAGGCTGACCACGGAGACGGGGGCGGGGCAGTGGGGAAGCGCCCTGGCCTTCGCCACCATGCTCTTCGGGCTGAGGTGCACCATTTACATGGTAAGGGTTAGCTACGAGCAGAAGCCCTACCGCAGGGTCCTCATGGAGCTCTGGGGGGCGGAGTGCGTTCCCAGCCCCAGCACCAGGACGGAGTACGGGAGGAGGGTCCTGAGGGAGGATCCCCAGAACCCCGGCAGCCTGGGGATAGCCATCTCGGAGGCCATCGAGGACGCCGTGACCCATCCCCACACCAAGTACTCCCTGGGGAGCGTCCTCAACCACGTCCTCCTCCATCAGACCGTGGTGGGGCTGGAGGCCAAGAGGCAGATGGAGATGGCGGGTGACTATCCGGACGTGATCTTCGGGTGCGTGGGGGGAGGGAGCAATTACTCGGGCCTGCTCTTTCCCTTCCTGGCGGACAAGCTCAGCGGGAGGAGGCCGGAGCTCCAGGCCTTCGCCTGCGAGCCCAAGGCCTGCCCCACCCTCACCAGGGGGATATACACCTACGACCACGGGGACTCGGCCGGCCTCACCCCCCTCCTGAAGATGCACACGCTGGGCCACACCTTCGTCCCTCCCCCCATCCACGCCGGGGGGCTGCGGTACCACGGGGACGCCCCCCTCCTCTGCAAGCTGGTGAAGGAGGGCTGGGTGGGGGCCCTGGCCTACCACCAGAACGAGGTCTTCGAGGCCGCCAGGCTCTTCGCCAGGGCGGAGGGTTTCGTGCTGGCCCCCGAGACGGCCCACGCGGTGAAGGCGGTGGTGGACGAGGCCCTGAGGTGCAAGGAGACGGGGGAGGAGAAGGTCATCCTCTTCAACGCCAGCGGGCACGGCCTGCTCGATTTAGGGGCCTGGGACGCCTTCCTGTCGGGGAAGCTGGTGGACTTCGAGTACCCGCGGGAGCTGGTGGAGAAGGCCCTGGAGAAGCTTCCCAGGCCCCCCTAGCGCCTCCTCAGGCTCAGCAGGAGGGCCACCGCCAGGCAGGCCCCCGCCCCCGCCAGGGCGAGCGGAACCCAGGGGGGTATCCTGGGGGGAAGCTCCAGCGGCCTTCCCCTTTCCCCGAGCACCTCCATGGACCAGCGCAGGGAATCCAGGGCCGCCTGCAGGTCCCCTTTCTCCGCGGCCTCCAGCCTCTCCCTGGCCCGTTCCAGCCTGGGATCGTTCCTCCCCACCCTCTCCGCCAGCCCCAGCAAGGTTCGGGCGGAGGCCAGGAAGTCCGCGAGGGCCTCCTCCTCGGAAAGGGGAACCAGGGAAACCTCCTCCTGCCCCACCTCCAGGGGGCCGTAGTGGGCCTTGAACAGGTAGGCGTCGGAGGAGCTGAGCCCCCTGGATCCCCTGGTCAGGTGCACGGGATCCATCCTGAAGAGGTACTTCCCCGTTCCCCCCGACCAGGTGGGGTCCACGGGCTCCCACCCCCTTCCCGGGAGGTAGACCTCCGCCCAGGCATGGTTGCCCGCCCCGTTCTCCCCGGCGATCCAGCCGAAGGAGAACCTGGAGGGAACTCCCAGGCCCCGGAGCAGGGCGATGAGGAGATCGCTCAGGCAGTCGCAGTCACCGGTTCTCTTTTGAAAGGTTAGGAGGGCCCCCTGCCTTTCCTGCGTGGGGGTGTAGGTGATGTTCCTGTCCTCCCATTCCAGCAGCCTCAGGACCAGGGAGTACAGGTTCCTCTCCCCTCCGGCCAGCTGGAGGGAGAGGGGGCGGAGCTCCTCCACCTCCCAGTACTTCCTTCCCTTCGTGTACTCCTCCAGACCCGGAGGGAGGTCGTCAAGGGTTCCGGAGTTATCCGGGGAGAGATGGGGATCGTAGAGCTCGGTCCTCCACACCAGCCCCACCCTCACCTTCCTGTTCTCGCCCGGGGCCAGCCTCAGCCTGAAGGAGGCGTACCAGTTGTTCTCCTCGTCGCGGTACAGGCTTCCCACGGGAGGGTCGGAGGAGAGGAGGGAGGCGAGCTGGGTTTTTCCCTCGCTGAAGAGGAGGAGGTTCATCACCAGCTCGCAGTCCTCCCTCCCTGGGTTCCTGAGGGTCTCGGTTAGGGTCAGCCTGTGGTAGGCGGGGCTGGAGTAGAAGGTGGCCCTCACCCCCTCAAAGCTCCCCGGCGCTCCCACCGAGGTGGAGTAGGTGACGGAGGAGGGGTAGGCCGAGGCCTCCCTGGGCTCGTACCAGAAGAGCCTGCTTCCGGGGGGTCCCCTCACCGTCACCCGGTAGCTCTGGTAGGGGTATCCCCCGGCCTCTATCCTTATTCCCCCCAGGGCGGCCTCGTACTTGGGTCCGGCTCCCCCCACCCATCCCGATACCGTGTAGGAGAGCCCGTACCTGAGCTCCCCCCTGAAGGGAGGGGAGAAGGAAATGGTGAGGATCAGCTCGGTGGCCTCCTTCACCTTCCTGTTCTCCAGCCTCAGCTCGCCTGGCTGGCACCAGGCCCGAAGGTTCCACACGTTCTCGGAGGGGATGGTCCTCGTGATGGTCAGGGAGGAATAAAGGGAGGGAAGGTTCAAAACACAGTTTTCCTCCACGGAGACCGTCCTGTCCCCTTGGATCCGGAACTCCACCTCCACCGAGGAGTAGTAGGGTGAGAGGCGGGGAAGGCCGGAGGAGGGGGGGAGGAGGGAGAGGAGAAGGAGGGGTAGGAACAGCAGGGAAAGCCTCCCGGGACGTGGGGGCATGTTCTCCCCTCTCTGATGGAAGGGGGGATTTAACCCTGCGTATCAAGATGAAGGAGATGCGGGCGGTGCTGGTTCAGAGGGTGGAGCCGG
Organism: Hadarchaeota archaeon (SeqCode); assembly: GCA_964509845.1. Classification (GTDB taxonomy): domain Archaea; phylum Hadarchaeota; class Hadarchaeia; order Hadarchaeales; family WYZ-LMO6; genus WYZ-LMO6. The sequence continues at coordinate 42,202 of CAZDZG010000004.1, forward strand.
GAGGAAGGGACGAGCTGGAGGAGCTGGAGGAGCTGGTGAGGACCGTGGGATACGAGGTGGTGGGCAGGGTGGTGCAGGAGAGGGAGACGGACCCGGCCTTCCAGATAGGGAGGGGGAAGGTGGAGGAGGTGGCGGGTCTCGTCAGGCTGACGGGGGCCGAGCTGGTGGTCTTCGCCAACCAGCTCAGCCCCTCCCAGCTCTTCAACCTGGAGAGGAGGCTGGGGGTAAAGGTCATGGACAGGTTCCAGCTCATCCTGGAGATCTTCGCCAAGAGGGCGGGATCCCCCGAGGCCAAGCTGCAGGTGGAGTACGCCAGGCTGAGCTACGAGCTCCCCAGGCTCAGGGAGAGGATAAGGAACCTCCTCTCCTCCGAGCAGCCCGGGTTCAGGGGAAGGGGGGAGTACGAGCTCAACCTCTACCTGGACATGGTGAAGAGGAGGATGGCCCTCCTGAGGAAAAAACTGAGGAGGCTGGCGGAGACCAGGGAGCGGAGGAGGGAACAGAGGAGGAGAAGGGGGTTCGGGCTGGTGGCCCTGGCGGGATACACCAACGCCGGCAAGTCCACCCTCCTGAACGCCCTCACCGGCTCCAGCGTGGAGGTGGACGACAGGATGTTCACCACCCTGACGGCCAGGACGAGGGCCCTGAAGGGATGCGAGCGGATCCTCCTCACGGACTCCGTGGGCTTCATCGAGGGCCTCCCGCCCTGGATGGTGGAGGCCTTCAAGGCCGTGCTGGAGGAGATCTACTCCTCAGACCTGGTGCTGCTGGTGGTGGATGGGAGCGATCCCATGTCGGAGATCCTGAGGAAGCTCAGGGTGAGCCTGGAGATCCTCTCCCGGAAGGAACTGAGGATCCTGATCCTGCTCAACAAGATGGACCTCCTCTCCCCCTCCGAGCTGGAGGAGAAGATGGAGGTGCTGGGCAGGCTGCTCCTGCCCGTCCTTCCCATCTCCGCCAAGGAGGGGAGGAACCTTGACCTGCTGGTGGAGGAGATACGGAAGGAGGTCTTCGGGAACAGGAAGGAGCTCCGGGCCCCGGTCGACTGAGCCCCGGGGCTTTTGCGGTAGGCTGGGGAGGAGGTTTTCCCGCTTCGTCTTCGGAAGATCCTTCCCCTTTCTCTCCCTCCTCCTGGCCTTTTCGGGTGCCCTCACCGATCTTCTCTTCTCCTGGCACCTCTACAGGAGTTCTCCCTCCTACTTTCTCTTCAAGGAGACCAATCCCCTGGCCCGCTACGGCCTCACCAGCGGGAACCTCTTCCTCTTCCTGCTCTGTCCCGTCCTGCTGGTGCTCCTGGTTTCCCTCCTGGTGCAGACGCGGTACGGAGTGTTGAGACTGATGGGTTTTGGGCTGGCCCTGACCTCCTTCGGTGGTCCCCTGAGCTGGATCGTGGGTTTCTACCCGGCCTTCCTCCCCTTCCTGCTCTTCCTGGCCCCCTTCTACTTCTGCTGTTTCCATGTTTCCCCCTTCAGGGAGGAATGGGAAAGGATCCTCGGGTTCCTCTTCCGGCGGAGGTGGCCAAGATCCGGACGGGCTTGTTTCCCGACCTATTCCGGTGCTAAGAACTGGGAGTGAAGGGGGCCAAGTTTTTCCGTTAAAAGAAAGTCACCTCCAACCACCCCCGTGGGAGTCACCATCCACTACAGGTTTCTGGTCCGGCATCCGGAGGTGCTGGAGAGGATGCAGGGATGGCTGGCGACTTTGGCCGGGGAATTCGGAATGGAGGTCCGGGAAAGGAACTCGGAAGAGCATTCCCTGCTGATAGATCCTCCTCAGTGTGAGACCCTGGATCTTACTTTCAAACCAGGGCCCGTCGGCTGGGTCTGCTCGGGATCCTGCAAGACCCAGTTTTCGGACTGGAGGACCCATGTAAGGGTGGCCGAACTCCTGCGGGTGCTGGTGGCCTTCTGCTCAAGGGCCGAGGTTTACGACGAGGGTACTACGAGACGAGGGACGTTGACAGGCTCAGGAGATCCCTCAGGCAGAATTCCGAGCTCCTGGAGCGTCTGAAGGGGAGGCTTGATCAAATAT
>CAZDZG010000005.1:0-42332 GCA_964509845.1 Hadarchaeota archaeon (SeqCode)
TCCTCGCCATGGCCTTCGGGTGCAACCTCTCGGAGAGAGTCCATGAGAGGAGAAAGAGTGTATTGCTAAGATAGTAGTCAGAAAAGCGCGCGAGCTTGGCTGCCTCGCTCTTTACTATACCGGGCCCCGGAAGAAGGGCTCCCTCCTCTCCACCGCCAGCTCGAAGGCCCTCCTCACCTCCTCTTCAGTTCCCTCCCTCAGGGGGGTGAGCAGGTCCACCAGGTTGTCCCTCCTCATCAGGCAGGGTTTGAGGTAGCCGTCGTGGGTGAGCCTGAGCCTGGTGCAGTGCAGGCAGAACTCGGAGTTGTGCATGGGCCTCACCACCTCCACCTCCACCCCGTCCAGCACGTACACCCTCCTGGCGTTCTGCTCCCTCCTCACCACCTCCCTTGCCCTCTCCCTCAGCCACCCCTCCACCCCGGACAGGTCCGCGTGAAAAGCCTCGTAGATCCAGGGGGGGTCCCAGGGGAGCCTGATGAGCTCCAGCAGCTGAAGCTTCAGCCCCCTCTCCCTGGCGAATTCCACCATCCTCCCCACCTCGTCCTCGTTCACCCCCCTGAGCACCAGCATGTTGAGCTTCACCGGCTCCAGCCCCGCGTCCAGCGCCGCCCCTATCCCCCTCACCACCCTCTCCAGCCCCCTCGCACCCGTGAGCCTGGCGTACTTTTCGGGATCCAGCGTGTCCAGGCTGACGTTCACCCTCCTCAGCCCGGCCTCCGCCAGGGCCCCCGCCCTCCCCTCCAGCTCCAGCCCGTTGGTGACCAGGGAGACCTCGTCCGCATGCTCCGCAATCTCCCTCACCACCTCCTCCAGGTCCTCCCTGAGCAGCGGCTCCCCTCCCGTGAGCTTCACCCTGCTCATGCCCAGGGAAGAGGCCACCTCCGCCGCCCTCCCCAGCTCCTCCGCCTCCATCCTCCTCCCTCCCCCCTCCATCCCCTCCCTGTGGCAGTAGAAACAGCGGAGGTTGCATTCCCCCGTCACGGAGATGCGCAGGCCCCTCACGGGCCTCCCGAAGCGGTCCCTCACCCCCATCCCCTCAGCCTCAGCTCCACTTCCTTCCCCCTTCCACCCTTCAGGGAGGAGAGCATCCCCCTGAGGGTTCCCGAGATCAGCCTGCTGACGAAGGGATTCAGCGGGACCCTCCTCCCCCCCACCCAGAGCTCCACCTCCCCTTCCAGCGCCGCGCACCTCCTCTTTCCCCTCCTCCCCGAGGCCGCCGCCAGCAGGAACTCCCTGCAGCTGCCGAAGCCGCAGCCCCCGCAATCAAGCCCGCCCACCGGGGTGGTGGCCCTCCTCTCCACCAGATCCGCCAGACCCGCAAAGTCCCGGGGGGAGAAAAGGGCCTTCCCCTCCACCCCCTTCCCCACGAAGGCCGCCGTGAACTCATCGTCCAGCTCCCTGGCCTCCCTCTCGCTCCTGGCCACCATCACCTTCACCACCTCCTCGCGCTTGAAACCCTCCAGGAGGACGAAGTCCAGCCCCCTCAGGGAGAGGAGCACCTCACCCAGGCTCTTCCTCCCCCTCTCCCTCACCGCCACCTCCTCCTCGCTCAGCGCCACCACCACGGCACTTCCCGCCTCCGCATGCCTCCAGGTGTCCGTCCCCTCCCTGTCTATGGTGGAGTGGCGCGAGAGATGCTTCACCGTCCCCACCCTGTATCCCCTCCTCACCAGCTCCCTCACCATCCCAGCCAGCACCTCCGTCTTGCCGCTCCCCCTGTACCCGCCCACCCCAAGCACCCTAAACACTCTCCCCTCCCCCGAAGAGGATGACCTCCACCTCCTCCCCTTTCCTCAGCCTTTCCCTTTCCCTGGGCGCCCTGAGGTATCCGTCCGCCTCCAGCAGGGAGGTGATGGCCCCCGATCCCTTCCTCACCACCCTCGCCAGCCCCCCCTCCAGCCTGACGGGAATCAGCTCCTCCCTCCCCCTGGCCTTCCCCACCTCCTCCGCCAGCCTGGCCCTGACGGAGGGAGGGGAGGGCTGGGGAAGGCCCGCCATCCTCCTGAGGAAGGGCTCCACCAGCAGGCGGAAGACCAGCAGGGCGGAGAGGGGATAGCCGGGAAGGCCGAAGAGGGGCTTCCCCCTCACCAGGGCGAAAAGGGTGGGCTTGCCCGGCTTCAGGGCGAGGCCGTGGAAGAGCAGCCTACCCATCTCCGAGACCAGGGAGGGCACCAGGTCCCTCTCCCCCTCCGAGGTCCCCCCCGAGATCACCAGGGCCTCGCAGCGGGAGATCCCCCTCTCGATCCCCCTCCTCAGCTCCCGGGGCGAATCCCGGCTCACGCCCAGCCAGACGGGCGTGCACCCGCAGGAGGCCACGGCGGCGCAGAGCATGGGACCGTTCGAGTTGAAGATCTTCCCCTTCCCCAGCCTCCTTCCTGGCTCCTCCAGCTCGTCCCCCGTGGCCATCACCCCCACCCGCGGCCTGGCATAAACCCTCACCCTTCCCACCCCCGCGGCAGCCAGGGCCCCCACCTCCCTCACCCCCAGGACCCTGCCAGGCGGGAGGAGGGGCTCACCCCTCCTCCTCTCCGCTCCCCTTCTCCACACGTTCTCCCAGGGGGAGACGGGGCGGTAAACCCTCACCTCCCCTTCCTCCTCCACCGTATCCTCCGCCATCACCACCGCGTCGGATCCAGGGGGAAGCGGGGCGCCCGTGGCTATGCGGACCGCCTCACCCTTCCCCACCCGCACGGAAGGCCATTCCCCCGCCTCCACCCTCCCCACCACCCTGAGGCTGGCGGGGGCATCCTCCTCCGCCCCGAAGGTGTCCCCCGCCCTCACCGCGTAGCCATCGTACATGGCCCTGTCGAAAGGGGGTAGGTCCACCGCACACCTCACCCCCTCCGCCAGCACCCTGCCCAGGGCCTCCCAGATCCCCACCTCCTCCACCCTGGGGAGGGGCCTCCACCCCTCCTCCAGCCTCCGCCTGGCCTCCTCCAGCGAAATCACCTTCTTGACCATTCCCTGACCTCCTGGGCCAGCAGGGTGAGGAAGATCCTGAAGCCGCTCAGGATGGTGGTTCCCTTGGCCTTGCTGTGCTCTGGATAGAAACACCGCACGGGCACCTCCCTCACCCTCCATCCCCTCCTGGCGGCCAGCAGGATGAGCTCGGAGGAGACCGCGTAGCGATCCTGGGTGATTCTCAGCTCCTCCAGCGCCCGGCGGGAGAATCCCCTGTTCCCGGACTGGGAGTCCGTGTAGATCCCGCTGAGGAGGAAGGTCAGGACGTCCAGGACGAAGTTCCCGAAGCGCTTGTTCAGGGGGATCCCCACGCTCCTCCTCCTCCCCACCACGAAGTCCGCCCCCTCCAGCGCCCTCACGATCTTCTCCACCGAGTCCGGATCGTGCTGCCCATCGGCATCGAACGTCACCGCCGCCTCCGCCCCCCTCCTGGCCACCTCCGCGAGGCCTGTGCGAAGGGCCGCCCCCAGTCCCCTGTTCTTATCGTGTCTCACCACCTCCGCCCCGTGGGAAAGGGCCACCCTCCAGGTCCCGTCCGTGGAGCCGTCGTCCACCACCAGCAGGTTCCTCCATCCCCTCCTCCTAAGCTCCTCCAGTACCCTCCCTATCGACCCCGCCTCGTTGTGGGCGGGGAGGACCACCCAGACCTTCCCCTTCTTCATTCCTTCCTCCTCTCCAGGAGCCTCCTGATCCTCACCAGCTCCTCCACCACCTCCCCCATCCCCTTCCCGAAGAGGGGTCTACCCCTCACCCTCCTCAGCACCTCCTCCCTCACCTCCCTGAAGTTGGAGAGGTGGAGAAGGGAGGCCTCCGCCCTCCTCAGCCGCGGTCCCCCTCCCCCTCCTGCCTGTCCCGTGTATCCGGCGGTGAAGATGTCCACCGTCCCTAGCCCCAGCCTCCTGGAGAGGGGACCCTGAACCACGTCCACGCTCATCACCCTGGAATAGGGAACCGCGTGCTCCATCCTCCACCAGACCCCCCTCCTCACCCTTATCTCCTCCCTCCCCAGCTCGTACCGGAGGGAGGAACAGTAGCGGGGGATCCAGTACAGGACCAAGCCCGCCACCGCCAGCAGGGGAAGGAAATAGAGGAGGGAGAAAAGGAAGAGGTGGAGGGAAGTGCCGTAGCGGTGGAGGAGGAAGAGGATCCCTACCCCCAGGAGGAGGAGGGGAAGCATGACTAGGCTGAGGTAGAGGTGGTAGAGTCTGCGGGCGTTGGGATGGGGTCCGAACTCCCTTTCCGCGGCCATCCCCTCCTCTCCCCCCTCCGGAGTAAAAGGATTACACCAAAGGATATAACGGAGGGGGAGCACTTTTTTCGATGAAGGTCTGGTACTCGGAGATCTCCTTCTCCACCAGGAGGAAGAGCGAGGTGGTGGACCTCACCGACCGGATCCTGCAGGAGGTGAGGAAATCGGGGATAAGGAACGGCCTGCTGGTGGTGAACCTCCCCCACGCCACCGCCTGCCTCACGCTCAACGAGGGAGAGAGCGGGGTGAAGAACGACCTCCTGAGGAAGCTGGACGACCTCATTCCGCCCTCCGGGAACTACGAGCACGACAGGATAGACAACAACGCCCACGCCCACCTGAAGTCCGCCCTGGTGGGAACCTGCAGGGTTCTCCCCGTGGTGGAGGGGAGGGTGGTGAGGGGGACCTGGCAGAACTTCCTGGTAGTGGAGGAGGACGGGCCCAGAACCAGGAAGCTCTCCGTCCTCCTGATGGGTGAGTGAGTGCCCCTCTACCTGGACATAGAAACCTCCGCCAAGACCGCCGATCAGGGATCCCTGGTGGTTCTGGGAACCCTGAGCGGGGACAGGCCCAACGTGAGGTTCTGCTCGAACCAGGAGGAGGAGAGGAAGGCCCTGGAGGAGCTGAGGGTGGAGCTGGAGGGCTGTGACCTCCTCGTCACCTGGTACGGTTCGTCCTTCGACCTTCCCTTCCTGAAGGCCAGGGGTCTGCTGCTGGGGGTGGATCTCCGCAAGCTCCTGCTCCTCCCACACCTCGACCTTTACCTCTGGTGCAAGGAGCACCTCCTCCTCTCCAGCTACAGGCTGGATGCCGTGGCCAGGTTCTTCGGCCTGCAGAGGAAGGTGGAGTTCGAGGGGAAGGACGTCCCCACCCTCTTCAGGCTCGCCCTGCGCGGCGATTCCTCCTCCAGGGACCTCATCCTCCAGCACTGCCTCGAGGACCTGGAGCTGCTCAGGGAGGTGCACCGGAGGACGGAGGGATGGGTGGGGCATGCGGGAGGAGGAACTGAAAAGGCTGAGGGCTAGGGTCTCCAGGTGCCGCAGGTGCGGCCTGGGAAGGACCAGGACCCACGCGGTCTTCGGGTCCGGTCCCGCCTTCCCCAGGCTCGTGCTGGTGGGCGAGGCCCCGGGGGCCCAGGAGGACGAACAGGGGCTTCCCTTCGTGGGGGCGGCGGGAAGGCTGCTCACCTCCCTCCTCCTCTCCGCCGGGCTCAGGAGGGAGGAGGTCTACATCACCAACGTGCTGAAGTGCCGCCCGCCGGGAAACAGGACCCCCCTGCCGGAGGAGGTGGAGGCCTGCAAACCCCACCTGGAGGAGCAGCTGAGGATCCTGCAGCCGGAGCTGGTGGTGGCCCTGGGAAGGGTGGCCTCCTCCACGCTGCTGGGGAGACCCGTGAACCTGGCGGAGGAGCACGGCAGGATGCTGCCCTGCAGGTTCGGGGGTAGATCCTTCTTCCTTTTCTCCACCTACCACCCGGCGGCCGCCCTCTACAGCGGGAAGAACCGCTCCAGGCTGGAGGAGGACTTCCGGAAGCTGGCGGAACTCCTCAAACCTCGTACTCCGTCCTGTCCTCTATCCCCGCCCTCCTGAAGGCCTCCTTCCTGCTAAGGCAGGACTCGCACCTCCCGCAGTGCACCCTCCCGCTGAGGTAGCAGCTCCAGGTTTCGTAGATCAGCGGGCCCATCACCCTGAAGCTCCTCCTCAGGCACTCCGCCTTATCCATTCCCTCCCTGGCCGGGGAGGTGATCTCCACCAGGGTGTCGAAGTGGCCCACCGCCAGGGCCCCGGAGAGGAGGGAGGAGAAGAGGGGGGTGGTGTCGGGATACTTGACCCTCCCCGTCCTACCGTCCACCTCCGTATCGGTGAGGGTGGCCCCGTACAGGACCTTCTCCGCCCCCAGCGTGTGGGCGTAGGCCGTGGCTATCGTGAGGAAGACCGCGTTCCTCAGCGGGACCACCACGTCCGGACGGTACTCCCCCCTCACCTCCACCCCCTCGTCCGTGAGCTGGGTCCCCCTCCACAGCTCCTTCATGAAGTCCATCCCCACCACCACCGGCTCCCTGAAGCCCAGCTTCCTGCACAGGGAGAGGGCCACCTCCACCTCCTTCCGGCCCTTCTGCCCGTACCTGAAGATCAGGGGGTGGATCTCGTATCCCCTCTCCGCGTACTGGGAGGCGAAACCCGTGCTGTCTATTCCCCCGCTGATGAGCGCCACCGCCCTCCTTCCCATCTTTTTCCCTCCGCGGGAGGGGTTAATACCCCCTCCCTCCGACTTCTAGCGAGTGTTCGGATACTCGGGAAGGCTGGCCGACCTCCTCTCCAGGCTCTCCGTAAAGGTGGGGGACCTGATAAGGGTGGAGAGCGGGGGAAGGGTGTACGAGGGGATCCTCATGCCCAGAACGGAGCTGGGAGATAGGAACTGCTTGGTGCTGAAGCTCCCCAGCGGCTACAACGTGGGGATAAGGGTGGACGAGCGGACCGGGATCGTCAAGGTGAGGGAGGGGGAGCCGTGGAAGAGGCTTCCCCCTCCCCCCTCCTCCGCCGATCCCTCCAAGCCCCTGGTCAGGCTGGTGGGCACGGGAGGAACCATAGCCTCCAGGGTGGATTACCGGACGGGAGGGGTCCATCCCGCCTTCTCCCCGGACGAGCTCTACTCCCTGATCCCCGAGCTGGCCGAGCTGGCCAGGCTGGAGACGGTGGAGGCCTGCAGCGTCTTCAGCGAGCACATGACCCCGGAGCTCTGGGTGAGGACGGCGGAGAAGGTGGCGGAGGGGCTCAACTCGGGGGCCAGGGGAGTGGTGGTGGCGCACGGAACGGACACCATGGGCTACACCTCCGCCGCCCTCAGCTTCATGCTCAGGAACCTCACGGGACCGGTGGTGCTGGTGGGGGCCCAGCGATCCTCCGACCGTCCCAGCACGGACGCCCACCTCAACCTGCTGGGCGCGGTGACCGTGGCCTCCCGCTCCGACCTGGGGGAGGTGTGCGTGGTGATGCACGGCTCCCTGCACGACGACTTCTGCCTCATCCACCGGGGGACCAGGGTGAGGAAGTGCCACACCAGCAGGAGGGATGCCTTCGTGAGCATCAACGCCCCCCCGCTGGGGGTGGTGAGGGGAGGGGAGGTGAGGATGCTGGGGGAGTACAGGAGGAGGGGGGAGGGGAAGGTGGAGGTGGATGGCAGGCTGGAGCCGAGGGTCCTCCTGCTGAAGGTCACGCCGGGCATGGCCCCCGACCTCCTCCAGGCCGCCCTGGAGAGGGGATACAGGGGAATCGTGCTGGAGGGGACGGGGCTGGGGCATGCCCCCGAGAGCCTCTTCGGGGCCCTGCGGGAGGCCCGCGAGCGTGGGGTGCCCGTGGTCATGACCTCCCAGTGCCTCTGGGGAAGGGTCAACCTTCACGTCTACTCCACGGGAAGGGACCTGCTGAGGATGGGGGTGATCCCGGCGGAGGACATGCTCCCCGAGGTGGCCTACGTGAAGCTCATGTGGGTGCTGGGGCACACCAGGGATCCGGAGGAGGTGAGGAGGCTCATGCTCCAGAACCTGGCGGGGGAGCTCTCGCCCAGGAGCGGCCTGGACTTTCCCGGACAGGGGCCGATCAGCTGGCCCTCCTCCTCAGGCTGAGGGCTGAAGGAAGGAACAAGAGAGCGGCCGTGAAGGCGTAGAGGATCACGAGGGCCACCAGCTCCCCGAACCTGGTCATGGCGGGCATCCTGGAGAGGGAGAGGATGAGGAAGCCCCCTCCCATGGTCACCGCCGAGGCCAGCACCGCCCTCCCTATGCTCCCCGCGGTCCTGGCGGCGGCCTCCTCCGCTGGACCCTTCCCTCCCAGTTCTTCCCTCATCCTGGAGGAGAGCTGGACGCTGTAGTCTATGCCCATCCCTATCATGAGGGAGAAGCTACCCAGCGTGAAGACGTCCAGGGACCAGCCCAGCAGATAGAAAGTCCCCAGCTCCCAGAGGACCACCATGCCCACGGGGAGGAGGGTGAGGGTTCCGAACACGGGGGAGCGGAAGAGGAGGATCAGGACCAGGAGGCAGAGGAAAAGGGCAAGGAGGGTGGTCTTCAGCATGTTGGGGATGATCCTGCTGAAGAGGTCCGAGATGACGGCCGGTCCTCCCCCCACCGCCGGCTCCCCGTCCAGCCTGAGGTCCAGGAGGGGACTGGAGAAGTTCTCCACGTGCTCCCTCACCAGCTGGGTGGCCCTCTTGAAGTCCCGGTCGGTCCTGCCCAGCACGTTGAAGATGACCAGGGTCCTGTTGTCGGAGAGGGGCAGGAAGAAGCCACGGTTGGACTCCCTCAGGTTCTCCAGCACCTCCGCCACCTCCTCCTCGGTCTGGGGCAGATGTCCGGAGAAGAGGGCGTACTGGAAGATGGGATCCGCCAGGCTATAGCTCCCCCCTATCAGCCCTGAGGCCCTGGGATCAGACATCACCCCCTGCTGGAAGCCCCTGAGCTGCTGCAGGGCCTGGGGATCGAGGATCCTCCCTTGCACCAGGACGAAGAGCTGGCTCTGCCCCCCGAAGAGGTCCTCTATCCTGTGCTGGATCCGGAGGGACTCCACCCCCGAGGGCAGGAGGAGGTCGAAGGACATGGTGGAGCCCACCCTGGGGGCCACCAGGGCGGAGAGGACCACGGTCGCCGCCAGGGCGGCCAGGATGGGCCTCCGGTGGCGCACGATCCCCCTTCCCAGCGAGGCCATGCCCCTGCTAATCCCACCCCCCCAGGCCCTCCCTCCCCTCACCTCCCCACCGCCGAGCAGGGCCGGAAGGAGGACCAGGGTGAAGAGGAAGGCACAAAGCACGGCCAGGGCGGCGAACTGTCCCAGCGTCCTGACGGGTGGAAGGTCGGAGATGGAGAAGGAGAGGAAGCCTATCACGGTGGTGAGGAAGCACATGAACACCGCCGTCCCCACCCTCCTCGCGGAGGTTCCCAGGGCCTCCGCAAATCCCCTCCCCTTTCCCCTCTCCTCGTAGTACCTGGAGAGGAAGTAGAGGGAGTAGTCCACCCCCGCCACCATGGAGATGGGGATGAGGGCCACGTGGATGGAGGTGAAGTCCGAGCCCGTGAGGCCCATCACCCCCACGGTCCAGAGGGCGGCCAGCCCCACCACCAGCAGGCATCTGCCCACGTCGGAGAACCTGCGGAAGGTCAAGAAGAGGACGAGGGATATGAAAAGGATGGTGGCGGGGATGAGCACGCTGTTGTCCCTCTCCATGATCTTTCCTATGTCCCTCTCCATGCTGTAGGATCCCGTGAGCCCCAGCTTCAGGTTTTCCGCCCTGAGCCTCTCCCTCACCTCCCCCACGGCCTTCCTGAGCTCCTCCCTGGGGAGGGAGGAATTGAGGTAGACCCTCATCAGCCCCGCCTTGAGATCGGGGGTGAGGTAACCCCTGAGCTGCTGGGAGAGCTGGGGATCGGAGAGGATGGTGAGGTAGGCCCCCATCACCAGGTTCTCCGTGAGAGGATCCCTGGAGGGATCCGCGAGGAGCTCCCTGACCTGCGGAAGCTGCTGAAGGAGGAAGTCGGCGTAGGACTGGCATCCCACCACCCTGCCCTGGAGCTCCGGGGAGGAAAGGAGGAGGCCCTCGAGCCCCAGCAGCTCTCGGAGGCTCCCAGCCCTGAGGAGGTTTTCTCCCTCCACCAGCACCGTTTCGAAGCTCATGCCCTGGAACTCCTCCGCCGCCGCCAGGGTCACCCTGACCGAGGTCTGCTCGGAGGAGAGGAACTTCTTGTAGTCGGAGGTCTGCCTCACCCTCCCCGCCCCGTACGCCATGAAAAGGGAGACGAGAATCACGACCAGAAGCACGGTTCCCCTTCTCCTGGCGCAGGAAACGGCAAGCCTGTCCAGCATCTAAGAACCCCGCCCCCCTTTCTTTTAATCTTTCCGGTGAGCTTCGGTGTCCTCTAAAAACCTCCCCGCTCAAGGAGGATGGATGGAGGACTACCGGAAGCTGGGCCTGAGGGTGGGGCTGGAGATCCACCAGGAGCTGAACACGGGCAAGCTCTTCTGCCGCTGTCCCTCCCTCCTGAGGGAGGAGGAGGCCCCCGTGCTGGTGAGGAGGAGGCTTCACCTCTCCCAGAGCGAGCTGGGGGAGGTGGACAAGGCGGCCCTGCTGGAGGTCTCCAAGGGAAAGGAGTTCAGGTACGAGGTCCATCCCGACTCCCTCTGCCTGGTGGAGCTGGACGAGGAGCCCCCCCATCCCCTCAACCAGGAGGCGCTGGACATAGCCCTGACCTTCTCCCTCATGGTGGGGGCGAAGCCCGTGGACGAGATCCACGTGATGAGGAAGATCGTGGTGGACGGGAGCAACACCTCCGGCTTCCAGCGCACGGCCCTCATCGCCACCGACGGGAAGATCGAGACCGAAAGGGGGACCTTCCTCCTTCCCACCATTTGCCTGGAGGAGGATGCGGCGAGGAAGGTGGAGGAGGGGGAGGATCACGTCAGGTACCGCCTGGACAGGCTGGGCGTGCCCCTCCTGGAGGTAGCCACCGCTCCGGAGCTGCCCGATCCCCAAACGGCCAGGGAGGTGGCCCTGAGGCTGGGCCTTCTGCTGAGGGCCACGGGAAGGGTTAAGAGGGGGCTGGGGACGATAAGGCAGGACCTCAACATCTCCATAGCCGGCGGGGCCAGGCAGGAAATCAAGGGGGTTCAGGAGCTGGACCTCATACCGGCCGTGATAGAGAGGGAGGTTCAAAGACAGCTGGGCCTCCTGCGGATAAGGGAGGAACTGAGGAAGAGAGGGGCCCGGGTGGAGAGGAGGTTCGTGGACGTCTCCCACCTCTTCGGCGGGACCGGCTCCAGGCTGCTGAGGGAGGCCCTGGAAAGGGGGGACAGGGTGATGGCCCTGAGGCTTCCAGGGTTCGGAGGGCTGCTGGGAAGGGAGCTCCAGCCCGGGAGGAGGTTCGGAACCGAGCTCTCGGACAGGGCCAGGGTGGAGGGGGGAGTGGGGGGAATCCTGCACACGGACGAGCTCCCCGGCTACGGGATCTCCGAGGAGGAAGTGGAGAGGCTGAAGAGGGAGGTGGGGGCGGAGGAGGGGGATGCGGTGGTGGTGGTGGTGGGTGAGGAGGGGAGGTGCAGGAGGGCGCTGGAGGCGGTGGCCAGGAGGGCGGAGGAGGCCCTGCAGGGGGTGCCCGCGGAGACCAGGAGGGCCCTCCCCGATGGGAACACGGAGTTCATGAGGCCCCTGCCCGGGGCGGAGCGGATGTACCCCGAAACGGACATCCCTCCCCTCCCCCTGGACCGGGAACGGCTCTCCTCCCTCCGGCTGCCCGAGCCGCCGGAGAGGATGAAGGAGAGGCTGGGGAGGGAATACGGGCTGCCGGGGGAGGTGGCGGAGCGTCTCCTCCTCTCCGGCCTGGTGGAGACCTTCGAGAGGCTGGTGAGGGGCTCGGGGGTTCCGGCTAGGCTGGTGGCCTTCACCCTCCTGGAGACCATGGTGAGCCTCAGGAGGGAAGGGGTGAGGGTGGAGGGGGTGGGGGAGGAGTTCCTGCTGGGGATCTTCAGGGAGGTGGCGGAGGGGAGGGTGGCCAAGGAGGCCATTCCCGATCTCCTGCGAAAGGGGGCGGAGGGAAAGGGGGTGAAGGAGGCGCTGGCGGAGCTGGGGCTGGAGAGGGTGAGCGAGGAGGAGGTGAGGAGGAGGGTGGAGGAGGTGGTCTCCTCCCATCTGGAGCTGGTGAGGGAGAGGGGGGAGGGGGCCATGAGGCCTTTGATGGGCCTTCTGATGAAGTCCCTCAGGGGAAAGGTGGACGGGAAGGTGGTGAGCGAGCTCCTGCTCGAGGAGCTCAGGAGGAGGCTGGGATGTGCGGGATCATAGGGTACGTGGGGAAGAGGAGGGCCGCCCCCCTGCTCCTGGAGGGTCTGAGGAGGCTCGAGTACCGCGGGTACGATTCCGCGGGAATAGCCACGCTGGAGGGGAGGATATGGGTGAGGAAGGATGCGGGAAGGCTGGAGGAGATAGAGAAGAGGCTGAAGCTCTCCTCCCTCCCGGGAAAGGTGGGAATAGGGCACGTGAGGTGGGCCACGCACGGAAGTCCCTCCAGGAAGAACGCCCACCCCCACCTGGACGATTCCGGTGAAGTGGCCGTGGTTCACAACGGCATCATAGAGAATTACCTGGAGCTGAGGGAGGTGCTGGAGAGGAAAGGACACCGGTTCGTTTCCGAGACGGACACGGAGGTGATTCCCCACCTCATCTCCCACTTCCTGAGGAGGGGTGAAGGGCTGGAGAGGAGCGTGGAGAGGGCGGTGCGGGAGCTCAGGGGGAGCCTGGCCATAGCCGTGCTCTACGAGAGGGAGCCGGAGAAGCTCATCGGGGTGCGCAGGAGCTCCCCCCTGCTGGTGGGCAGGGGGGAGGGGGAGGGCTTCCTGGCCTCCGACATCCCCGCCCTCCTCCCCTTCACCAGGAGGGTGATACCCCTGCACGAGGAGGAGATGGCCGTGCTCACCCCCTCCTCCCTCTCCCTCAGGCACCTTCCCTCGGGGAGGGAGCTCAGGAGGAGGTCCGTGCTGGTGAGGTGGACGGCGGAGATGGCCGAGAAGGAGGGATACCCGCACTTCACCCTGAAGGAGATCCTGGAGCAGCCCAGGGCGGTGGAGGAGACCCTGAGGGGGGCGGGAAAGGAGGTGGAGAGGCTCTCCCGCTTCCTGCTCAGGGCGGAGCATCTCTACCTCGTGGGGTGCGGCACCTCCTACCACGCGGCCGTGGTGGGGAAGTACCTGCTGGCCAAGCTGGCCGGCCTCCAGGCGGAGGCGGTGGTGGCCTCGGAGTTTTCCGAGAGCTGCGGGGGGAACGGGAGGATGGCCCTGCTGGCCATCACCCAGTCGGGGGAGACCGCCGACGTGCTGAGGGCGGTGAGGACGGCCAGGGCCTTGGGGGGAAGGGTGGCCTGCCTCACCAACGTGCTGGGAAGCTCCGTGACCAGGGAGAGCCAGCTGGTGTGCTACACCAGGGCGGGACCGGAGGTGAGCGTGGTGGCCACCAAGACCTTCACCTCCCAGGTGGCCTACCTTCTCCTCCTCTCCCTCAGGCTGGGGGAGGAGAGTGGAAGGCTGAGGGGATCCGAGAGAAGGGAGCTCCTCTCCTCCCTCCTTCGCTCCCCCAGGCTGATGGAGGACACCCTCCGCTCCACCTCCCCCAGGAGCAGGGAGCTGGCCCGCGGGCTGCTGCGGGAGGAGCACCTGTATCTGGTGGGAAGGGGGCTGGGCTATCCCATAGCCATGGAGGGGGCGCTGAAGGTGAAGGAGATCTCCTACCTGCACGCCGAGGCCCTGGCGGGAGGGGAGCTGAAGCACGGCACGCTGGCCCTCCTGGAAAGGGGGACCCCGGTGGTGGCGGTGGCCGTGCCGGGGGAGGCCAGGGGAAGGCTGATGGGCAACCTGGAGGAGATGAGGGCCAGGGGGGCGAGAATGATCGTGCTGGCGGAAGAGGGGGATGAGGAGTCCCGCAGACACGCGGATGTGCTGGTGAGGGTGCCACGGACGGGTGAGTTCCTGAGCCCCCTCACCTTCATCCTCCCCCTGCAGCTCCTGGCTTATCATCTGTCGGTGGGCAGGGGGCTGGATCCCGACAGGCCCCGCTCCCTGGCCAAATCCGTGACGGTGGAATGAGGCACCTCCGCGGCCCGGCCTGCGAGAGGTGGCGGAGAGGGGCTCTTCTGGACTACGACGGCACCCTTCACCCCCATAGCCAAAGGCCCAGCTCGCCCTCCTTCCCTCAGACGTGGCCAGGACCCTCCGGATCCTCTCCCAAAGGTTCAAGGTGGTGATAGTTGAGCGGTAGGTCCCTGCGGGACTCGGAGGCTGGTGGGGGAGAAGGGAGTGTACTACGGAGGAAACCAGGGATGGAGATGGAAGGCGGGAATCTCCTTCGTCCTTCCCGAGACCACCGCTTCCGCCCGTTCCTCAGCAGGGTGAAGGCAGGGGAGAAAGATACGTGAAGCTGGTGCTCCTTGATGGTGAAGGAGCCCTCCCGAAAGGGGGAGATCGTGGAGGAGATGAAGGATCTCTGAGATAGAGGCCAGGCTGAGGAAAGGAGCTACCCCTTCACCTCCCGCTCGTAGATCTCGGCCACGAGCTCCGCTATGGCGGGGGAGGCGGTGAGACCGGGAGACTCTATACCTATCAGGTTTATGAAACCCCGCAGCCCCCTGTCCTCCTCGTGCCTTATCACGAAGTCCCTGAACCCCTCACCCGGGCCCTGGAGCTTGGGTCTGATGCCGGCGAACTCGGGTATGAGCCGGTACTCGGAAACGGAGGGAAGGAACCTCCCGATGGCCTCCCGGAACTCCCGCTCGTCCGACTCCACCTCGTAGCTAAGCCGGTCCACATAGTAGGCGTTGGGGCCCGCCCTTACCTCCCCCGCCAAGTCGGGGGTGAGGTGAATCCCCAGTCCCTCCCCCGCCGGAACGGGATAGACGGGTATCCGCACGGGAGGCCTGTCGAACCTGAAGTAGTCCCCCTTGCAGTAGTGAAGCCGGTAGCCCACCTCCTCCACCTTAATTCCCAGAAGGCTGGCTATTTTGTCCGAATTCAAGCCGGCACAGTTCACCACGGCCTCCGCCCGCAGGATGAACTCCTCTCCCCAGCTGGTACCCCTCACCTCGTATCCATCCTCCAGCCTCCGCAGGCCCGTCACCTCCGTACCGGTCAGGAGAATCGCCCCGTTTCGTGAAGCCCTGGCCCTGAAGTAACGCATGAGCTCGTCTGGTTCCACTATCCCCGTGGAGGGGGAATACAGGGCCCCCTCCACCCTCAGCCTGGGCTCCAGCTTCAGGACCTCCTTTCCCTCCAGCATCTCAAGGCCCTCCACCCCGTTCTCCTCGCCCTGCCTCCTGAGCCTCTCCAGCTCCTCCCACTCCTCCTCCTCCACGGCCACGGTCAGCTTCCCCGTCCTCCGGTGGGGAATCCGGTACCTCTCACAGATCTCGTAGATCAAGGAGTTACCCCTCACACAAAGGCTGGCCTTGAGGGAACCCGGCGGGTAGTGAATCCCGGAGTGGATCACCCCGCTGTTGTGGGTGCTGGTTTCCAGACCGAACCTCTCCCTCCTTTCCAGCAGGTAAACCCCCTCCAGCCTTTCCGAAAGCTCCGCGGCCACGGCCAGGCCCACCACGCCCCCTCCTATCACCACCGCTTTCGCTTCCATCCCGCTTCCCCCGGCAGGTTAACTCCGATACCAAACTAAAAAACGGAAAAGAAAAAAATACTAAACGGATGAAGGGCCTCATCCTGGCCGGAGGTTTTGCCACCCGTCTGGGAACCATTGGGGAGGTCCTGCCCAAGGCCATGCTCATGGTGGAGGGAAACACGGCGGTGGGACACCTGGTCTCCAAGCTGGAGAGGCTGGGGATCGAACCCCTCATCACCACCAACGCCCGCTTCGCAACTTTCTTCCGCTCCTATCCCAACGTGCTGGTGGAGGAGGCCACGAAAGAAGAGGAGAAACTGGGGGCGGTAACCGCCATAGCGAACGCCATAAGGAGATGGGGGATAGAGGAGGACCTGCTGGTGGTCTGCGCCGACAACTATTTCTCCTCCGACCTCAGGGGCTTCGTGTCCTCCTACCGGGGGGATCCCCTAGTGGGCATTCACTACGCGGGAGGGGATCCGGGGGTGCGTCTGCAGGAGATGGCCACGGTGAGGTTTCCGGGGAGCGAGGGATATCCCCCTCCCAGCAGGGAGTTCCCCATAGAGGAGTTCAGGGAGAAGGTGGATCCTCCCCTGAGCCCCTACGTCAGCACCTGCCTCTATCTGTTCCCCCCCAGGATCTTCCCCCTCCTGCTGGAGTACACGGCGGAGAAGAAGAAGGACGCTCCGGGCTTCTTCATCCAGCACCTGCTGGAGAAAGGGGAGAGGGTGAGGGGATACCTCCTGGAGGGGGAGTGGTACGACCTCTCCTACAGGAGCTACCTCCTCATGTTCAGGGACTCCGAGCTGGCGAGGAGGGAGGAGGAGGTGATTCAGTTCGAGAGGAGGAGCGGGGGGCTGGTGATGCTCCTAACCTTCCTGAGGAAGGGAGGGGAGTACCGGACGGGAGGGGAAAGGCTCCTCTTCCTCATAGAAGGGGAGGGGGAGATGGAGAGGGGGGGAAGGAGGATGAGGGTAAGGGAGAAGGAGGTGGTGGAGGTTCCCCCGGAGGGGGCGAGCCTCCGCTCCCTCTCCCCCTATCTGGTCTTCCTCTCCCTGAGGCCGGAAGGATTATAGAGGGGGAAGAGGAAGGGAGGGGTGGTCCCTTGCCCTGCGTGCTGGTATGCGGGGGACAGTGGGGGGATGAAGGGAAGGGAAAAATCGTGGCCTATCTCTCCCTGAAGTACCGCCCGCACCTGGTGGCCAGGGCAGGGGTGGGGCCGAATGCGGGACACACCGTGTACTTCCGGGGGAGGAGGTTCGGGCTCAGGCAGGTTCCCTGCGGCTTCGTGTACGAGGGGGCCAGGCTGCTGATCGGACCGGGGGTCCTGGTGAACCCGGAGGTGCTGCTGAGGGAGGTGGAGGAAACGGGGACAAGAGACAGGCTGGGAGTGGATGAAAGGTGTGCCCTCATCGAGCCCCACCACGTGGAGAGGGACAGAAGCTCGGAGCACCTGAGCAAGAGGATAGGGACCACGGGAAGCGGCTGCGGCCCGGCCAACGAGGACAGGGTAAGGAGGGTGGCCAGGCTGGCCAGGGAGGAGGAGAGGCTTCGCCCCTTCCTCACCGACGTGCCCCTGGAGCTTCACGAGGCCCTGGAGAGGGGGAGGAGGGTGCTGATCGAGGGGAGCCAGGGCTTTGGACTTTCCCTCGTCCACGGCACCTACCCCTACGTGACCAGCAAGGACACCTGCGCCGGTACCATGCTGGCGGACGTGGGGGTGGGCCCCACCAGGGTCTCGGAGGTCCTGCTGGTCTTCAAGGCCTACGCCACCAGGGTAGGGGAGGGACCGTTCCCCACCGAGATACCGCAAGAGGAGGCGGAGAGGCTGGGGATAGTGGAGTACGGAACGGTGACGGGAAGGAGAAGGAGGGTGGGGTACTTCGACTTCGAGATGGCCAGGAGGGCGGCCATCATCAACGGGGCCACCCAGCTGGCCATAACCTGCCTGGACAGGCTCTTCAAGGAGTGCGCCGGGGCCAGGAGGTGGGAGGAACTGAGCGAGGAGGCCAGGGGCTTCGTGAGGAGGGTGGAGGAGGCCACCGGCGTTCCCGTGACCCTCCTTTCCACCGGGGAGGAAGTGGAGGACGTGATCGACCTCACCAGGGGTAGACTTTGAGGAGGCTGGTGGTGGCGGTAACCGGAACTCCCGGAACGGGTAAGTCCTCCTTCTCCTCTAGGCTGGCCAGGGAGCTTGGGGCCAGGCTGGTGAGGCTCAACGAGCTCATAGAGAGGGAAAAGGCGTACACCCTGGACCGGGACGGGACCAAGGTGGCCGAGCTGGGGAAGATGGTGAGGGCCTTCCGCAGGATCCTGAGGGAATCGGAGGGACCCCTGGTGGTGGAGGGGCACCTCTCCCACCTCCTCCCCACCCGCTATCTCTCCCACGTGGTGGTGCTCAGGACCCGCCCCCGCGTGCTGGAGAGGAGGCTGAGGAAGAGGGGGTATCCCCCGGAGAAGATCAGGGACAACGTGGAGGCGGAGGCCCTGGATCTCATCCTGTGGGAGGCCGTGGAAAGGCATGGGGAGAAGGTTTATGAGATAGACACCACGGGGAGGAGGAATCCCGTCCACCTCTTCCTGACGGCCCTGAGGAGGGGAAGGAGGCTCCCGCCAGGAAGGGTTAGGTGGCTGAGGGAGTACGTGGCCTCCCTCGGCCGCGGGACCCGCGGGTCAGCTTAGCTCCCACTCGATCCTGTCTCCCTCCACCCTCCTCACCCTCCCCTCCTCCTCCAGATACCTCAGGTGGGCCAGGGCTTCCCCCGTGGCGAACCACCTCTGGATGGGTGGGAAGGTCTCCCAGGTGCCCTCCAGATCCCAGGTCATCTCCGAGGCCAGCTCGTACGCGGTCTTCCTTCCCTCCTCCAGGAGGGATAGGACCTCCTCGGCCCTCAGACGGTGATGGAGCTTGAGCTCCTCCACCCTCCTCCGGTGATCCCGGAAGGGCCTGCGGTGACCGGGGAGGACGAGCTCCACGTCCAGGGAGGCGATCTTCTCCAAGCTCTTCAGGTACTCCCCCAGGGGGTTCTCTTCCTCCGAGAGGGGGGAGAGGTTGGGGGTGATGTCCTCCAGCAGGTGATCCCCGGAGAGGAGGAGCCTGCGGTGGGGTTCGTACAGGCAAAGGTGCCCCCGGGTGTGGCCTGGGGTCTCCACGCAGAGGAAGGAGAACTCGCCCACCTCTATCCTGCTCCCCTCCCCCACGAAGGTGAAAGGGGGAAGGGCGCTCGGCCCGTAGAGGCGGCCAGGATGGGTCTGCATCATCCTGAGGAGCTCCTCGTCCGGAATGCCGGTCAGGAGGACAACCCCTCCCATCCTCTCCCAGGAGGAGAGGAGCTCGGCCTCCGGTCGGTTGAAGTACACCAGGGACCCCTCGGAGCGGAGGGAGGAAACCAGACCAAGGTGATCGGCGTGGAGGTGGGTGATGAAGAAGTCCGTCCTCCGGAGATCCACCCCCAGCTCCCTCAGCTCCCGGAGGAGGACGGAGGCGCACTCCTCCCGGTTCATTCCCGTGTCCACGATCAGGTTCCTTTCCTCCCCCCTCACCACGTAGGAGTTGACCGACCTCAGGGGGTTGCGGGGGAGGGGGACCTCCACCCTGTAGAGACCAGGCAGGACCTCCTCCATTCCTCCCCCTCCCCCGGTGGGGTATTTAACACCCTCCCCCGGACCGAAAGCGGGAAAACCCGTTTCCTACCATCGGAAAGAGAAGAGGTCCCCTTCCGGGGAAAAAGGGTGAGAGGAAGGGAATTTGTCCCCTTAGGAGATTAAGAAAAAGGAAAAGAGAACGACCGGGGCTGGCCTAAGCTTCAAACCTTTCCGACGGCCAAGGGAAGAACCTCCCCGTTCGCAAGGGGGGAAATCTCTGCCACCTTTGCCTCCTCCCCCCGCTCCCCTCGATACCTTTATAAGAGGTCTTCCCTTCCCCTTCTTCGGATGTGGGTTCTGCGGACCACCCTGCTGCTGGGAGCCATGACCGGCCTCCTGCTGGCCGTGGGATACGCCCTGGCCTACGTGGCCGGCCTTCCCTTCCTGCCCACCCTCACGGTGGCCTTCGTGCTGGCCATGGTGATGAACCTGATCATGTTCTACTACGCGGACAAGTGGGTGCTGCGGATGTACCGGGCCAGGCTGGTGGGTGAGGAGGAGCAGCCGGCCCTCCACCGCATCGTCTCCCGCCTCTCGGAGAGGGCGGGGCTGCCCAAACCCAGGGTGGCGGTGGTCCCCCTCGACCTCCCCAATGCCTTCGCCACGGGAAGGAACCCCCAGAACGCGGTGGTGGCCGTGACCAGGGGGGCGCTGGACCTCCTCAAGGAGGAGGAGCTGGAGGGGGTGATAGGGCACGAGCTGGCCCACATCAAGAACAGGGACATGCTGGTGAACACGCTGGCCGCCATCGTGGCCGGAGCCATCTCTTACCTGGCCCTGGTGGGAAGGCTCCAGCTTTTCTACGGGGCGGGGGAAAGGAGAAGCGGGGGCAGCATCCTCCTCCTGCTGCTGGCCCTCATCCTGGTTCCCCTGGCGGCCCTCATGATAAGGCTGGCCGTATCCAGGACCAGAGAGTACGGGGCGGACGAGGAGGGGGCCAGGATCTCCGGCAAGCCCCTAGCCCTGGCCAACGCCCTGAGGAGGCTGGAGGAACACTCCCGCCTCGAGCCCATGACCCATGGCAACCCCTCCACCTCCAACCTCTTCATCGTCAATCCTTTCCGCGGAAGCTCGCTCCTGGAGCTCTTCTCCACCCACCCCTCCACGGAGAAGAGGATCCGGAGGCTGGAGGAGCTGGCCAGGAGGGGCTAGCCCAGCAGGTGGAGGAGGATCACCAGCAAGATGGAAGAGAGGGAGAAGCCCACCACCACCTTCGGGGAGACCTTTATCCCTGAACCCTCCTCCGAGAAGTACCTCATGAGGCCCGCACCGCTGGGCGGGAGCCTTTCCTCCCTCCTCCGCATCCTCCTTCCTCCCCCGCCCCATCTTTTAACCCTTTTCGGAGAATAGGCGGTGACATGAAAAGGTACCTGCCTGACGACAGCGTGATCCTGAACGGGCTGCTGAGGGAGAGGGTGGAAAGGGAGGAGTGTGAGGTGGTGATCCCCAACCTCCTCCTGGACTACTTCGAAGCCCAGGCCAGGGAGGGAAAGGACTCGGGGCTGGTTGCCATGAGGGAACTCTCCCGCCTGAAGGAGCTGGAGGAGAGGGGGAGCCTCAGGCTCAGCTTCTGGGGGGAGCACGGCCTACCAGAGGAGAGGATCTTGAGCAGGCTGCTGAGGGAGGCCTGCAGGCAGGCGGACTGCACCCTCCTGACCAGCGATCCCATAACCGCTGAGCTGGCGAGGATAGAGGGGGTGAAGGTGGAGCTCCTCTCCCCCTCCCCGGAGGGAAGGAAGCCCAGGCTGCTGGATTACTTCGGCCCCGACACCATGTCCGTCCACCTCAAGGCCAGGGTAAGGCCCATGGCGAAGGTGGGGAGACCGGGAAGGATGAGGGTGCAGATCCTGGGAGAAAAGCCCCTCACCGAGCAGGAACTCAGGGAGATGGCCCACGAGCTGGTGGAGCTCTCCAAAAGGGATCCGGAGTGCTTCGTGGAGATAGAGAGGAAGGGGGCCACCGTGATCCAGTACAGGGAATACAGGGTGGCCATAGCCCGCCCACCCTTCAGCGATGGCTTCGAGATCACGGCCGTCAGGCCCGTGGCCAGGGTGAGGCTGGAGGACTACAGGCTCTCCGCCAAGCTGAAGGAGAGACTGAAGAGCAGCGCCGAGGGAATCCTCATAGCGGGGCCGCCCGGGGCGGGGAAGAGCACCTTCGCCCAGGCCCTGGCGGAGTTCTACCGCTCCTCCCACAAGATCGTGAAGACCATGGAATCCCCCAGGGACCTGCAGGTGGGGGACGAGATCACCCAGTACACCTCCCTGGAGGGGGACATGGAAAAGACGGCTGACCTCCTCCTGCTGGTGAGACCCGACTACACCATCTACGACGAGCTGAGGAAAACCTCCGACTTCCAGATCTTCACCGACATGAGGTTGGCCGGGGTGGGAATGGTGGGGGTGGTCCACTCCACCAGACCCATCGACGCCATCCAGAGGCTCATAGGAAGGGTGGAGCTGGGAATGATACCCATGATCGTGGACACCGTCATCTTCATCAAGGATGGGGAGATCTCGCAGGTCTACTCCCTCCGCTCCTCCATCAAGGTCCCCACCGGAATGAGGGACGAGGACCTGGCCAGGCCGGTGGTGGAGGTGCTGGACTTCGAGACCGAGGAGCCCGTCTACGAGATCTACACGTTCGGAGAGCAGGTGGTGGTGAGCGACCTCAGGGAGCACAGGGAAGGCCCGCCCTTCAGGTATCCCAGGAGGAGGTGGAGGTAGCCCTCAGGAACCTCTCCTGGAGGCCCAGCACCTCCTCCGCGTTGGCCGCCCTGCCGTACTCCTCCAGCCTCTGGAGGTTCAGCTGGAGGAAGGTGGGACCCCACTTGAAGGGTTCGAGCATCCCCATCGCCTCCTCCCGGTAGCCCAGGATGAAGAGGGCGGCCGAGAGGGCCTCGGCCGTGCTCAGGACGGTGGGCCTTCCGTAGTGGGTGGGGTTGGCCGCCACCAGGTAGGGAAGGGCCCTGCCGACCTGGCCCCGCGGGAACCTGAGCCTCTCCAGATGGTTCCAGGAGCAGTCCACCGCCACCAGCCCCCTTCTCTCCGCTATCTCCCTGTCCTCCCTGGAGAGGACCCTTCCCGCCCGGGGATCCAGCAGAAGGGCCCCCCTGGGGAGCTCGCTGAGCCTGAACACCAGCTCCACCTTCCCGAACCTCCTCAACCGCCTGGCCGTGCACCTCCTGGGATCGCACTGCCTCGCATCGTACACCACTATCCTCATCCTTCTCCCCCGAATCCGTTTCCGAAGGGGCACTCGGGATCGGAGGCCGAGGGCCCTCCCCGCAACCTCATCACCCTGGCCAGGCAGCCGAAGCAGTGGGAAAAGTGGGGACAGGGGGAGCAGGGGGGCTCTCTCCTTTCCCTCGACTTGAAGGCCCGAATGAGCTCCGAATCCCTCACCCCCCTCCAGGCCTCCTCCAGGTCACCCCCGAGGACGGGAAAGAGGGAGGGGGGGAAGAACATGCAGGGGAGGACCCTGCCGTTCGGTGCTATGTAAAGGGTGGTTCCGCAGGCACAACCCCTCACCTCCGGTATGGTTATCCCGCTCCTGCCCCAGGGCAGGGAGATTCCCTCCCTCTCGGCGAAGGCCCAGAGGAAGGGGGCATCGTAGTAAACCTCCACCCCCCAATCCCTACCGTAGATTCTCCTCAGGGCCTGGAGGTGATCGGAGGGGGAGAGCCCATAGGCCCGGTAGTAGGGATCCTCCCCGCTTTTCGGATGGAGGGGTATGAAGGTGATGAACCTCCCCCCCTCTCTCCTTACGAACTCCACCATCTCCTCCAGCTGCTGGAGGTTCCGCTTGGAAAGGACCACGGTCACCCCATGGAAGATTCCCTCCCGCCTGGCCGCCTCCACGGCCCTCCTGAAGACGGAAAAGCTGGCCCCCGTCTTGGTCCCCTCATAGGTCTCCCTGCCCACTCCGTCCATCGAGAGGATCACCCTCACCCCCCTCCTCGCGAGCTCCCTGCAGAGGGACCCGTCCAGCAGGGAGCCGTTGGTAATCAGGTAGAGCTCCAGCCCCTCCATCCTCTGCAGGAGCTGGGGAAGCTCCTCCCTCAGCAGGGGTTCCCCTCCCTCCAGGATCACCCAGTCAGGCCTGAGCCGCACCACCTCCTCCGCCAGCCGCAGCAGGGACGGGGAAGGAAGCTCCCCCTCCTCCGTAAGGCAGTGGGGGCACCTGAGGTTGCACCTGGAGGTTATGGCCCAGTCCACGAAGTGGGGTCTCATCCTTTCAAACCCTCCCCCCCTTCTAAAAACCTATTCCAGCTCCTCCACCTCCCATCCCCTCCTCCTCAGCTCCTCCGCCACGAAGCGGCGGTGGCAGAAGGAGGAGCGGGGCTCCACGCACATCAAACACGCCCTCCTCTTCCCCGCCAGCTCCTCCAGCCTTCCCATCCCCCTGCTGAACTCCTCCGTCTCCATGAACTTCCTGTACCCCCCCTTCCGGTATCCCCCCAGCTCGGGGAGATGAACGTAAGAGAGGCCGTGCCTGGGAAGGGCCTTCTCCAGCTCCTCCTTCCTGAACTCCTCCCTTTTGGAGGTGGGAAAGGCCCTGAGGTCCACCACCACCTCCACCCCATGCCTGCGGAGGAGCTCCACCAGCTGGGGGAAGGTTTTGTTGCCGTATCCCACCATCCAGACCTTCCTGGCCACCGGCTTATTTTTGAGAGGGGAGGAGTTTAAGGGGGTCGGTTGAGGATAGGAAGGGCCCACATCCTGGAGGGGGAGGAGCTGGAGGTGGTGGAGGGATACCTGGAGGTGAGGGAGGGGAGGATAGAGAAGATAGGGAGGGGATTCACGGCCCACCTGGATCTGGACCTCAAGGGAGGCTTCATCCTTCCTCCCCTCTTCAACGCCCACACCCACCTGGCCGACGCGGTGGCCAGGGAGCTCTACTCCGGAAGGACGCAGGAGGAAACGGTGGGGCCGGGGGGACTGAAGTTCAGGGTGCTGGAGGAGACCCCGGAGCAAAGGCTGGTGGAGGAGATGGGCCTCACCCTCAGGGCGATGCTCCGAACGGGCACCCTGGCCCACTGCGACTTCCGGGAGGGGGGTGTGAGGGGGGTGAAGCTCCTGCGGGGGATCTCGGGGCCCTGGAGGAGCGTGGTGCTGGGGCGCCCCGTGCCGGGGGAGGAGGTGGAGGAGCTCCTCTCCGTGGCCGATGGTCTGGGCCTCCCCTCCCTCTGCCAGTACCCCATGGAGCAGCTCCTCCACGCGGCGAGGGAGGTGAGGAGGAGGGGGAAGATCCTTTCCTCGCACGTGGCCGAGCTTCCCCACCGGGCGGGGGAGGAAATCCGCAGGGCCCTGCGCCTGGGCCTCTCCCTGGCCGTCCACCTCACCCATGCCAGAAGGAAGGACCTCTCCCTCCTCCGGAGAAGGGGCATCACGGCCGTCTTCTGCCCCAGATCCAACCTCCTCCTCTCCTCCGGAATCCCCCCCCTGGCCACCGCCCTGCAGGAGGGCCTCCCCTTCCTGCTGGGAACCGACAACGTCTCCGTCTGTCCCCCCGACCTGTGGGAGGAGCTCAGGTTCGCCTGGGCCTGCGTGAGGAAGGAAAATCCCAGGGCCGGGGAGAAGGAGGCCAGGGCCCTCCTCAGGGCCGTCACGGTGGAGCCCTCCCGCTTCTTCCGCCTCCCCTGGGGCCCCCTGGAGGAGGGTGGGGAGGCCACCTTCCTCCTCCTTTCCGGAGGGGGGGAACTGAGGAACCTCAGGGATCCCTACGCTGGGCTGGTAAACCGAACCAGGCCGGAGAACATCAGGGGACTCTGGTGGAGGGGAAAGGATATTTTTAAGAAAGGGGTAGTGTTCTGAAACCGGTGGTGGGATCTTGAAGGTGAAGGACGTAATGACCAGGGAGGTGAAGTATGTCGAGATCCCTGGAACCAGAGCCGAGGCCATCGAGCTCTTCAGGAAACTGGAGGTCAGTGCCCTTCCGGTTGTGAACGCCAACACCAGGGAGCTGGTGGGCATGGTGACCCTCCGAAAGCTGCTGGAGCATCCGGAGGAGAACCAGCTGGCCATGCTGGTGGACCGTAACGTGCCCACCGTGGGTCCGGAGGATGAGCTGAGGGTGGCCGCCGAGCACATCCGCAGGACGGGGAACCGCAGGCTGCCGGTGGTGGAGGAGGGGGAGCTCGTGGGGGTGATAACGGTCAGGGACATCGTTTACCGGGCCCTGGCCAACCTCAACATAGAAAGGCCGGCCTCAGACTTCATGCAGCCCAGCGTGGCGGCCGTCTGGGAGGGCACGCCCCTCAGGGCCGTGGTGGAGATCATGAACCTGGCGGGGGTGAGGGCTCTCCCCGTGATAAACGAGCAGGGGGACCTGGTGGGGATAGTGGATGACTCCGACATCATCAAGGTGGCGGAGGTGGAGACCACCTCCAGGATCCGTCAGATGGCGGGAAAGAGCGAGGGGGACAGCTGGAGCTGGGACAGCGAGGCCAGAATCTACATCACCAAGACCGAGCTCAGGGTTCCCTCCATTCCCGTCAAGGAAATCATGGTGAGGAACCTCATCTGCATCACGAAAAAGACCTCCGTGAGCAGGTGCGCCCAGCTGATGAAGGAGAACAGGATCGAGCAGACCCCGGTCCTTTCCGCCGACAACAAGTTCCTGGGGCTGGTCAGGGACATAGACCTGCTGGGTGCCCTCCTCTGAGGGTAGTCCTTGTCGCCCGAGGAGCTGATGGAGCTGGCCAAGCGAAGGGGTTTCCTCTGGCCCTCCTTCGAGCTCTACGGAGGGGTGAGCGGCTTCTACGACTTCGGCCCGCTAGGCATCCTGCTTAAAAACAAGATCGTGGAGAAGTGGAGGGAGCACTTCGTCAAGAGGGAGGGGGCGCTGGAGATAGACTCCCCCACCCTCACCCCCGAGGAGGTCCTCAGAGCCAGCGGACACGTGGAGCACTTCGTGGACCTCATGAGCGAGTGCGAGAGCTGCGGACAGCCGTTCAGGGTCACGGAGCTGGTGAAGGAAAAGACCGGGCTGGACGTGGAGGGAAGGCCGGCGGCCGAGGTGGAGGCCCTGCTCCGGGAAAGGGGGATCTCCTGCCCAGAATGCGGGGGGAGGCTGGGAAGGGTATTTGAATTCAACACCATGTTCAGAACCACCATAGGTCCCGGGGGAAGGAAGGTGGGGTACCTGAGGCCCGAAACGGCCCAGGGGATCTTCGTGGACTTCAGGCGCCTGTGGAGGCTGGGGAGGGAGAGGCTCCCCCTTCCGGTGGCCCAGGTGGGGAAGGGATATAGGAACGAGATCTCGCCCAGGCAGGGAATGATAAGGCTGAGGGAGTTCACCATGGCGGAGCTGGAGGTCTTCTTCGATCCCCAGAATCCCACCCACCCTTCCTTCGAGCGGGTGGCGGGGGAGCGGCTCAGGCTCTGGAGGGCGGAGGAGGAAGTGAGGGGGGAGGAAAGAATGGTGGAGATGAGCGCCCGGGAAGCGGTGGAGAGGGGGGTGGTGTGCCACCAGCTGATGGCCTACTACCTCGCCCTCACCAAGCGGTTCTTGCTGGACCTGGGAATACCGGAGGAGCGCCTAAGGTTCAGGGAACAGACCCCGGGGCAGAGGGCCCACTACTCGCAGGAGACCTGGGACGCTGAGGTCAGGACGGAGAGGTTCGGGTGGGTGGAGGTGGCGGGGATAGCCTACAGGACGGATTACGACCTCTCCAGGCACTCCCAAGCCAGCGGGGAGGATCTGTCCGTGGTCCTGCAGCCCGAGCGGAGGAGGGAGGTATGTCACGTGGTGGAACCCTCCTTCGGGATAGACAGGATCTTTTACTGCGTGCTGGAGACGGCCTACCTGCAGGGAGGGGGAAAGCTGAGGTTCAAGAAGGAGCTCTCCCCCCTGGAGGTCTGTGTCTTTCCCCTCCTCCGCAGGGACGGCCTGCCGGAAAAGGCCAGGGAGGTGCTCGAGCTGCTGAGAAACAGGGGGTTCTGGGTGGAGTACGATGAGGCCGGATCCATAGGGAGGAGGTATGCCAGGGCCGACGAGGTGGGGGTTCCCTACTGCGTGACGGTGGACCACCGCACCCTCTCCGACGACACCGTGACCGTGAGGGAGAGGGAAACGGCGAGGCAGGTGAGGGTTCCCATCCGGGAGCTCCCCCGGACGCTCTCCTCCCTCCTCAAGGACGAGCTCAGGTTGGAGGAGGCCGGACCCTTACAGGAGAAGGAGAAAGGGGAAGAGGAGGAGGGAGAAGAGGGTTAGGCACATCACCGCCGCCCCGTACAGGCCCACTTCCGTCCGGTAGGTGTGCGCCAGGATCAGGTTGAAGACGGCCGGGGGCATGAGGGAGAGGAGGAGGGAGGGTTTGGGGGAGAGATCTGAGAGGCTCAGGTCCATAGCCAGCATCGCCAGGATGGTTACGGCCGGGGACACCAGGAACCTGGAGATCCCTATCAGGAGGAGCTCCCCTTTGTACCTCCCCGGTTCCACCGCCTCCAGGCAGTAACCCGCGAAGAAGAGCATGAGGAAGAAGGAGGGGCCGGCCAGATAGGCATCGAAGAAGCTCCCCACCTCCTCCGGGAGGGGGGCCCCGAACACCACGAAGAGGGAGGCGAAGAGGAGGGCCAGCAGGGGGGGAAAGCCGGTGAGGTAATGGAGCGGATCCACCCTCCTCCGGGACAAGGAGGAAAGGAGAAAGGTCCCCACCAGCAGGTTGGCCACCGCCACTGCCACCGCGTAGAAGCTGGCGGGGAGGAGATAGCCGCTCCCGAGCAGGGCATAGACCAGCGGAAGGCCCAGGTGCCCCACGTTCATGAACGAGGAGTTGAGGACCACCCCAATCGTCCTCTCCCTTCCCAGCCCCGCCAGGAAGCAGAGGGAGGTGGAGAAGAGGAAGCACGTTCCCACCGCCAGCAGGGCCATCCACATGGCGGCCATTCCCCCGAGCAGCTCGGAGGGGGAATAGCGGGCGATGGAGATCAGAACGATGAGGGGAAGGAGGATCCAGACTATTCCCCTCTCCAGCAGGTGGAAGAGGAGGGGGAGGGGACCCCGGGACCACCTCCTCAGGGCCATCCCGGCCAGGAGGGGGGAGAGCACGTAGAGGGCGGTCGAAAGATACCCCCTCATCCCTTCCCCTTTCCCTCCCCCCTCATAAAGCCAAGGTTTTTTTCCGGGGGGAGGAAGGAGGGTGATGGTCGCCAAGAGGCCCTCCATGGACGAGTACTTCCTGGAGCTCGCCAAGGTGGTGGGCCTTAGGTCCACCTGCCTCAGGAGAAAGTTCGGGGCCGTCATAGTGAAGGACGGGGTGGTCCTCAGCTCCGGCTACAACGGGGCGGCCAGGAAGGTCAAGGACTGCCTGGAGGTGGGCCTATGTCTGAAGGACCTGGTGGGGGCCCCCCACGGGGAGGGTTATGACGTCTGCCCGGCCGTGCACGCGGAGGCCAACGCCATCGTAAACGCGGCCAGGTCGGGGGTTAGCATCCTGGGGGGAACCATGTACCTGTACGGGCAGGATGCGCAGGGCAGGGTGGTGGAGGGAAAACCCTGCACCTTCTGCAGGAGGCTCCTCATCAACTCGGGGATAGAGAAGATCATCTTCAAAAGGGAGGACGGCTCCATCGGCTGCTACGACGTAAAGGAGTGGGTCAGGGACGAGTCGCTGGACCACCAGAGGAAGATCCAGCAGTACACCGGAAGGGGGTGACCTAGAGGTACCTGCTGTCCTCGGGGTAACGGGAGTAAACGTATTCCAGCAGGTCCTTCAGCCTCATCTCGTTGAACCTCCTCAGCTCCATCATCTTCCCCCTCACCTCCTGGGGAAGCTCTTCGAAGAGATCCCTGGCCACCCGCTCCCCCTCGGGCGTGAGGGAGCAGAGGACGGGCTCCAGCAGCTCCCTTTCCACCTTCACCAGCCCCGCCCTTTCCAGCTCCAGGAGGTCGTCGGATACCTCCTCGGAGTAGGGGCCGTACAGGTGGGGGAAGAACCGGTAGGAATGCTCCACCCCCAGCTCCCTCTTCAGGAGGAAGAGGAGCTTCTGGAGCCTGACTCCTCCCTCCACCGTCCCCCCCATGGCGTGGAGGAGGCCGAGCAGCCACTTTCCCTTCTCCCTCACCCTTGACCCCTCCCCCCGGCGGGGACGGAAGACCGCCGAGGCCTCCAGCTTGAGGATGGCCGCCACCCTCCTCCCTTCAGGAGTCAGCTCCAGGACCCTCCTGAAGGGCCACTCCTTGGACTCCCTCTCCCTGATCAGCCCCTCCCTTATGAGCTCCTTGAGGCGCATCTCCACCGTCAGGGCGCTCCCCTTCACCTTCGCCTGCAGCTCCCTCACGTGCTTGGGTCCCTCGAGAAGGCTGAGGAGGATCTCCGGGGCCTTGCTCCTCCTGAGCCTGTACATCAGCGTGTTACATCCTTGGTAACGTTTATACCTTTGTCCCTTCTGCGGGCTGTGATATTACAAGCGCGACAAGCAAGGTTTATAAAACGCGTTACGTGTTTTAAAAACGATAACACGGAGGGAGGTTGGTTGGGGGTTCTACTGGAAAGGGAGGCCCTGGACCCTCCTCTCGGCGAGTTGCGCTGGGGGGGGTTCCAGCGGCTCTCCCTGCTTGACTATCCCGGACACCTGGCCTCGGTGCTCTTCGTGAGGGGGTGCAACTTCAGGTGCCCCTTCTGCTACAACCCCCAGCTGGTGAGGGAGCCGGAGGGGGAGGGACCCAGCACGGAAGAGATCCTGGCCTACCTGAGGAGGAGGAAGGGATGGGTGGACGGGGTGGTGGTGACGGGGGGTGAGCCCACCCTCTATCCCTCCCTGCCGGAGTTCCTGGAGAGGATAAAGGGGGAGGGGCTGAAGGTGAAGCTGGACACCAACGGCTCCAACCCGGAGCTCCTGCAGGAGCTCCTGGCGCGCGGGCTGGTGGACTACGTGGCCATGGACGTGAAGGCCCCCCTCCGGGAGGAGGCCTACCGGAGGGTGGCAGGGGTGCCCGTTTCCCTAGAGGCCGTGAGAAGGAGTATCTCCCTCCTCCTCTCCTCCGGCATCGACTACGAGTTCAGGACGACCGTGGTCCCCACCCTGCTGGAGGAGGGGGACCTGCTGGAGATCGCGGAGGAGATAAGGGGGGCCAGGAGGTACTACCTCCAGCAGTTCAGGCGCACCCCCTCCCACGTCGAGGAGAGCTTCTCCAGGCTCCCTCCCTACCCCAGGGAGTTCCTGGAGGGAATCGCCAGGAAGCTCTCCGGCTACTTCGAGAGGTGTGAGGTGAGGGGGTGATCAGGAAGATCAGGAAGAGGGACGGGACCGTCCAGGACTTCAACCCGGACAGGATAGGGGAGGCCATAAGGAAGGCGGCCGAGGCCCAGGGGCTCCTGGACTTCGAGGGGGAGGCGAGGAGGCTGCAGGGGCTGGTGGTGCGGAGGCTGGAGGAGAAGGGATACGGGGAGGAGAGGCTGCCGGACGTGGAGGTGGTCCAGGACGAGGTGGAGGCGGTGCTGAGGGAGGAGGGCTACGGAACCCTCTCGGAAAGGTACCACGAGTACAGGAAGAGGCACGACGAGCTCAGGAGGAGCAGGAGCACCCTGTTCGACGTGGCGCGCATGGTGGAGGAGTTCGTGGGGGGGACGGACTGGAGGACCAAGGAGAACGCCAACCTCAGGCCCAGCATCTCCTCCATGATGTTCAACTCGGCCGGGCACATCAACGCCAGGTACCTCCTGGACAAGGTCTACCCGCCCGAGGTCTCCGACTCCCACGTGGACGGGGACCTGCACCTCCACGACCTCTACCAGGGGGTCTCGGGATACTGCTGCGGCCACTCCATGGAGGACATCCTGATCAGGGGGCTGGTGAGCGTGGGCAACAACCCCCACTCCAGGCCCCCCAAGCACCTGGACGTGGCCCTGATGCAGGTGGTGAACTACATAGGGGTGATGACGCAGGAATGGGCGGGGGCCCAGGCCTTCTCCTGGATAGACACCTACCTCGCCCCCTTCATCAGGGAGGACGGGCTCACCTACAGGCAGCTCAAGCAGCTCCTGCAGATGTTCGTTTACAACCTGAACGTGACCTCCCGCTGGGGGGGCCAGAGCCCCTTCAGCAACGTCACGCTGGCCTGCGGGGTCCCCGAGCCCCTAAAGGACAAGCCGGCGGTGGTGGGGGGAAGGCCGCTGGGGAGGACCTACGAGGAGTACCGGGAGGAGATAGAGCTCTTCGACAGGGCCTTCCTGGAGGTGCTGCTGGAGGGGGACGCCGCGAGCAGGCCCTTCACCTTCCCCATCCCCACCTTCGCCATCACCGGGGACTTCCCCTGGGAGGAGGGACTCAGCGACCTCCTCTTCAGGGTGACGGCGAAGTACGGGCTTCCCTACTTCCAGAACTTCGTGAGGAGCGACCTGAGCCCCTGGCAGGTCTACTCCATGTGCTGCAGGCTCTCCCTGGACCTGAGGGAGCTCCAGCGGAACGTGACGGGGGGCCTCTTCGGGAGCTCCCCGAAGACGGGGAGCGTGGGGGTGGTCACCCTCAATCTCTCCAGGGCGGGTTACCTGGCGAAAGGAAGTGAGGACGAGCTCTTCCGGAGGCTCAAGTACCTCTGCATCCTGGCGGGGAGGGCCCTGGAGCACAAGCGCAGGATCGTGGAGAAGAACATCAGGGACGGCCTGCTTCCCTACACCAAGGAGTACTTCGGGGACCTCAGGAGGCACTTCTCCACCATAGGGGTGGTGGGGGGACACGAGATGTGCCTGAACATGGGGATCGAGGGAGGAATAGTGAGCAGGGAGGGGGCGGAGCTTTGCAGGAGGGTGCTGGAGTTCCTCAGGGGGGAGTGCAGGAGGCTTCAGGAGGAGACGGGGCACCTGTACAACCTGGAGGCCACCCCCGCGGAGGGGGTGAGCTACAGGCTGGCCAGGCTGGACAGGAGGAAGTTCGGGAGGGCCATCCACACGAGCGGGGAGAGGGAGCCCTTCTACACCAACTCCACCCAGCTCCCGGTGAACTCCGACCTGGACCTGGTGGACGCCCTGGAGCACCAGGAGCCCCTCCAGACCCTGTACACGGGGGGGACGGTCTTCCACATCTACCTGGGGGAGAGCCCGGAGGATGGGGAGGGTTGCAAGAACCTGATGAGGAAGGTAACCTCCAACACCAGCCTCCCCTACTTCACCCTCACCCCGACCTACTCCATCTGCCCCGATCACGGCTTCCTGAGAGGGGAGCACCCCACCTGTCCCATCTGCGGGAGGGAGGCCGACGTGTACTCCAGGGTGGTGGGGTACTACAGACCCGTGAAGAACTGGAACGCGGGAAAGCAGGAGGAGTTCAGGCTCAGGAGGAAGTACAGCTGACGATCCCCCACCGACCTCCAGGGGGGCACAAGGCGGGGGCAGCATCCCCCTGCGAGGGGGTAAGGCTGTCCCCGTCCTCCCCCTCTACGGGAGGTACCCCAGCCCCCTCAGGAGCTCCTCCACCGCCCGCAGGGCCGGGGCATCCCTCCGGAGGTGGAAGATGGTGAGGCCCCTCCTGTCCATCTCCTCCACCTCCTCGTCCCTAGGCACCCTTCCCACCACCTCCCATCCCTGGGGCTCGACCTCCCCTCCCCCTACCTTGTTCAGGACCAGCCCCACCCTCCGGTACTTCACCGCCCCCCTCTCCGCCACCTTCCTGATGGCGGAGGCCACCGCCAGGGAGCGGGGGGAGGAATCGGAGACCAGGAGGAGGTCGTCCACCTCCCTCATCACCCTTCTGTTGATCTGCTCCACCCCAGCCTCCCCGTCTATCACCACCACCTCGAAGCTCCTGGCCAGAGAGGCCAGGACCTCCCGCAGGAACTCGTTCACCCTGCAGTAGCACCCCTCCTCCTCAGGCCTCCCCATGGCCAGCAGGGAAAAGCCCCTCCCCTCCTCCAGCGCCCCCAGCACCGCGTAATCCAGCGATAGGGCCAGCTCCTCCTTCCCCATCCCGCCCAGGGAGGAGACCCACTCCCTCCTCGCCTCCTCCACCGTCCTCCTCACCTCCACCCCCAGGACCTGCGGAAGGCCCGAGGAGGGATCCGCGTCCACGGCCAGGATCCTCTTCTTCCCCCCCTCCACCAGCAGGCGCACCGCCGCGGACGCCAGGAAGGTTTTACCCACGCCTCCCTTCCCGCAGAAGGCCAGCGTCGGACTCAGCCCCTGACCCCCCTCAGCTTCCTCTCCCTAATCTCCCTGAGCTCCGGCACGCTCCGGCACACCTCCCTATACTCGCACCTCTCGCAGTCCAGGGAGACCTCCTCCACCATCTTCCCTATCGCCCCCGCTATCTTCTGGGCCTTTTCCCCCAGCCCCCAGAGCTCCCTCACCCCCTCCGGGGAGGTGGAGAAGACCACCTCCACCGAGGAGACCGGAAAGGCGGAGCGGAAGGCCCGCCGGAGGGCTTCCCCCAGTAGGGAGAAGGAGAGGCCCCTCTCCACCGCCTCCACGCTCACCCTGCTCCAGATCCTCCCCTGGGAGGGGAGGCTCCTCACCATGTAGCCCCTCAGCCTGAGCCTGAAGGGAACCAGGCTAAGCCTCCTGTACTCCTCCTCCCCGATCTCCCCGGACTCCACCAGGCACAGCTGGGCGAAGGGCACCTCCCCCCTGAGCCCAGGCAGGTCCTCCCCGATCAGGCTTATCTCCCCGTCCCTCACCAGCCCAGGGGTCTCCGTGAGGAGGACGGAGGCGAAGGAGGGGAGCTCGGGATGGCCCAGCTCCACCCAGGCCTCCTCCTTCAGGACCAGCTGGGGCTCCTCCCCCTCGAAGCCCGAGGGATCCGAGGGGGCCAGCCTCCTTACCCTCCCCTCCCTCCTCCCCCTCTCCAGGAACTCCCTCAGGAACCTCAGCTCCTCATCGAAGGCTCTCATTTGTCCTTTCCCGGGCGAACAGGCAGGCGCCGTACGCTCCCGCCAGGATGGGATCGAGGGGGAACCTCTTGATCCCCCTGCCCAGCTGCTCCTCCAGGGCCCTGAGGAAGCTCTCCAGCCTGCTCACCCCTCCCGTGGCCAACACCTCCCCCCTCACCCCCACCCTTCTGACGATGGAAGCCACCCTTCCCGCTACGGCCCTGATCAGGGCGGCGGCCACATCCCGGACCTCCTCGCCCTCGTTGAGGAGGGCCACCACCTCGCTTTCCGCGAAGACCGCGCACTGGGAGGTGATGGAGAGGGGGCGGGTGGAACCCGCCACCACCTCATCCCACCTGTCCATCTCCACCCCCAGCACCTCCCCCATCATCTCCAGGAAGCTCCCCGCCCCCGCCGCGCACCTGTCGTTGGTCCCGTAGTCAAGCACCCTCCCCCCCTCCACCGCGACCACCCTGGTGGTCTGGGCCCCCACCTCCACCACCGTTCCCACCCCGGGAACCAGCGAGCTGGCCCTCGCCAAGCAGAGGAGGACGGGCCTCTCCTCCCTCACGAAGCCCACCCCCTTCAGTCTCTCCCCCGTCCCCACGCAGTACGCCACCTCCTCCCACCTCCTTCCCGCCTTCCTCAGGGCCTCGGAGAAAGCCCGCTCCGCCGACTCGGCAGCCCTGGGTCCCGTTTCCGTCACCGCTTCCCCCACCACCGAGCCATCCTCCATCAGCAGGGCCTTCACCCTGGCGCTTCCCACGTCCAGTCCTCCCACCAGCATCACGACCTCCCCCTCACCCTCTCCCAGGCGAAGAGGGCTGCACCCAGGGCCCCCACCAGCTGGGGATCGAACTCCGGCCTCACCAGCGGGACTTCCAGCCCCTCCTGCAGGTACCTGACCACCCCCTCGTTCTTGGCCACCCCACCGCAGAGGACCACCTCCCTCTCCACCCCCACCCTGGAGGCCAGGGCTTTCACCCTGCTGGCCATGGCCTGGTTGATCCCCGCCGCCACCTCCTCCACCCCGGCTCCCTCCGCCAGGTAGGAGAGCACCTCCGACCTGGCGTATACCGTGCACAGGTTGGTGATGGGAACGGGCTTCGCGGAGGAGAGCCTCCCCAGCTCCTCCACCCCCACTCCAAGGGTTCTGGCCATCAGCTCCAGGAACCTGCCCGTTCCCGCCGCGCATTTGTCGTTCATGACGAAGTTCACCAGCCTTCCCTTCCCGTCCACCCTGATCACCTTGCAGTCCTGCCCCCCTATGTCGATCACCGTCCTGGCCGAGGGCACGAGCCAGTGGGCCCCCTTTCCATGACAGGAGAGCTCCGAGACGTTCTCCTGGGCGAAGGGAATCCTAACCCTCCCGTATCCCGTCCCCACGCAGTACGCCACCTCCTCCCACCTCCTTCCCGCCTTCCTCAGGGCCTCCTCCATCACCTCCTTGGCCGAGAGCTCTGGCCTCGGCCTCACCCTCCTGACCTCCCCGGCGAGGACGACCCCGTCCTCCAGCAGGAGGGCCTTGGCG
Source organism: Hadarchaeota archaeon (SeqCode) (assembly GCA_964509845.1). Taxonomy (GTDB): domain Archaea; phylum Hadarchaeota; class Hadarchaeia; order Hadarchaeales; family WYZ-LMO6; genus WYZ-LMO6. The sequence continues at coordinate 35,332 of CAZDZG010000005.1, forward strand.
GTAAGGGAGCCCACGTCGCAGCCAGCCACCAGCATGCTAACCCAGTCCCATCGTCTGGTTGAACTCCAGGATCCTGCGCTTGATCTCGGAGACCGGGGCCACCCTGAAATCCCAGCAGTCGGCCTCCAGCCTCAGGCAGGGGAGGCCCGTTTCCCTCTGCAGGGCCCTGATGAAGGCCTGGAAGCCCCCCCAGGTGTTCTTGCAGGCGGGATGGCCCGCGAACACGAAGCAGTCCCCTCCCCACTGCTCCACGCACCACAGGTAGTCCTCGACCCATTGCTCGGGAAAATCCACCGGCCCCCTCTGCTGCCTGGTCATGGGGTAGCTCCAGCACCTCTGCGCCAGGCCCCTCAGCATGCTTTCCCTGGAGGAGGTGTCGATGGGCCTCTCCGCCTGGAAGAGGGTGAGGATGTCCACCACGTAGCTCATGCCGTTCTCCTCCAGCCAGAACCAGAACTCCAGGCTGGGGGAGTAGAAGCCCGTGTAGACCCAGATCTGCCTGATGCGCTCCTCCGGCTTGGGACCCACCCTCCTCCTCAGCCTCTCCCTGGAGGCCTCCAGCACCGCCTCGAAGACCCTGGTCCCCTCCGGCCTCCCCACGGAGCTGAACTTCACCGCCTGGAGGAAGACGTTGAAGGAGCTGTGGACGGGGTTGGGGCGGGCCCTCTTCAGGTCGTTTATCTCCAGGTAGATCCTCCTGCACCTCTCGCTCTCCTCCACCACCTCCCTCAGCCTCTCCTCCTCCAGCCTTTTGCCCGAGAGCTCCTCCAGCCTCCTCACCTGGTGGGCGTACTCCTTCACGTAGTACTCGAAGGCCCTTTCCCCGTGGTAGGTGGGGCAGTCTATCCCCAGGTAGGGGATCCCCAGGCGGACGGCCATGTACTCGTACAGCTTGGAGTTGGCATCGCAGCTCCCCGGGGCCGCGGTCACCACCAGGTCGGGTCGGAGGCCCAGCCCCTTCAGGATGGCCCCGCAGGCCACCCTCTGGGAGGTGCACATGGTCTCCAGCAGGCCCTCCTCCACGCTCCAGTCGAAGTAGACGTGGGGATCCTCCAGGAAGATGGTGGCGAAGGAGGTGAGCACCTCAGGAACCAGGGGGACCAGGTCCAGGGCGTGGAAGATCTCGGGGGCGGTGTTGAAGCTGGAGAGCACCACCTTCTTCCCCTCCTCCTTCGCCCTCCTCAGCATGCCCAGGTACCAGGAGGACCACCTGGCCACCTCCAGCGCCACCCTCCTGACGGAGGGATCGGAGAGGAAGAGGTTCCTGAGGGCCTCCGCCTGATAGGGAACGGCCGAGATCAGGTCCTCCAGCTCCCCCTCCGTGATGTCCTCAGGGATGGAGGAGGCCAGGGAGAGGAGGTTGAAGAGCCTATCCTCCAGCGGCAGCTCCCTAGCCTCCACCCCTACCACCCCTTCCGGCCAGCTTCCTCACCTCCGCCTCCTCGAGCTTGGGGCGAAGGTAGACCGCGTATCCCCCCTGCGTCCTCTCCACCATCACCTTCCATCCCCCCCTCTCCCCCTCCTCCCTCTCCGACTGCCCCTTCACCACCCGGTGAAGCATCCCCTCCACCTCCTCCACCAGCTCTTTGGGGATCCTGACCCTGAAGTCCGGACAGACCCTGAGGCCTGTGGGGTTCTCCTCGCTGTCCCTGAGCACGCACCTCACCTTCTCCCATCCCTTCCACTCCGCCCAGAAACAGTCCTCGCACCTGACGGGGCTCATCTTCCCAGCCTCTCCAGGAAGGCCTGGATCCTGGTTCTGATCCTCCCCACCTCCGCCAGGGGGCCGTACTGCCTCTCCAGGATCAGGGTGGGCACCCCCTCCTCCTCCAGCCTGCGGGAGAAGAGGGAGTTGTCACCCCCGTGGGTGTCGCAGAACTTCATGTGCTCCAGGATCACTCCCTCCACCCTCCATTCTTTGATCAGCCTCCTCAAAAAGCTGAGCTTCCTCTCGAACTCCCCGTAGGTCCTGGCGCAGGGGACGTGGTAGTAGTACCTCCTCACCAGGGCCTCGAAGGGATCTCCCCCCTCCTCCACCAGATCCACGATGGACCTCATGCCGAAGCAGAGGGAGTCCGTGACCACCACTCCCCCCTGCCCCTCTATCACCCTGAAGAGTTCGGGATCGTCGTTCACGCTCCCCACCACCATGAGCCTGACCCCCCGGTACTCCCTCCCCCTTTCTTCTATCTCCTCCAGGGCCTCCTCCAGCATCACGTTGTAGACCTCCCTCCTCATGGAGGTGCTGGCCACGTGCAGGGCCAGGGCCTCCTCCCCCGAAACCGGTGGAGCCTCCCTCTTCCTCTTCTCCGCCAGCTCCAGCAGCAGCCTCCTCCCCCTGTTATACTCCCTCACGGCCTCCCTCAGTTCCTCCTCCTCCAGTTTCTTCCCGAAGTGCTCCTCCAGGGCCCCGCAAAGGGAGGAGATCTCCCCCCGGTAGAACTCCAACCCGTGCTCCGTCAGCGTGTGGGGCACCCCGAAGTAGTAGAAGAAGGGGGGAAGATTGCCCGCGGCCTTCCAGCAGTCGTACATCCTCCTGACGTGGTCGCAGGTTCGGGAGATGACCGCCCCGTCCAGGAACCCATACTTTCCCTCCAGCACCAGCTGCAGGCAGCAGCGGGTGTAGCTGCAGTTCACGGGTCCGTACCAGGTGTCGGCCAGGGAAGTCCCGGAGCAGCCCGTCCCCCTTATCCTGAAGGGGAGCATGCCCAGGGCGTGGACGAGCTCCTCAGGGAAGTAGCTGCAGGTGTACCCTACCACCCTCCCCCCCTTCCCCTTCCACTCCTCCAGGTGCGGATTGGAGATCCCGGAGGAGAACCGGATCAGGTCCTCTAAGGTCCCCACTTTCGATTTATTTCCCCCTATCCTTAAGTTCTTTTGGGAGGAGATAAAGGGATGAGCGGAAGGGTGGTGGTCCTCGGCGGCGGGGGGGTGGTGGGAAGAACCGCCGCGAAGGATCTGGCCAAGAGCGGGGTTTTCTCCGAGGTAGTGGTGGCCGACAGGGAGGTGGAGAGAGCGGAAAGGGAGCTCTCCGGCCTTCCGGGAGTTTCCTTCGTGAAGCTGGACGTGACGGACCGAGAGGCCCTGAGGAGGGTGATGGCGGGGGCGGATGTGGTGCTCAACACCGTGGGCCCCTTCTACAAGTACGGCCCCCTCCTAACCAGGGAGGCCATCCACGCCGGGGTGAACTACGTGGACATCTGCGACGACTACGAGGCCACCCTGGAGCAGCTGAAGATGGACGAGGAGGCTAGGAGGAGGGGAGTCACGGTCCTCACGGGGATGGGCTCCTCCCCTGGGGTGGCCAACGTGGTGGCCAAGTTCTGCTCCGACCTGCTGGACACCACGGAGGAGGTGCACATTTACCACGTGCACGGGGGGGAGCCTTCGGAGGGCCCCGGGGTGATCTACCACCGCATCCACTACATGACGGGGGACATCCCCATGCTCAAGGACGGGAAGATGGTCTACTTCAAGTTCTTCAGCAGGGAGGGGGAGGAGGAGATAGAGGAGGTGGACTTCTACGAGCCCATAGGGGTGGTGAAGGTTTATCCCTACCCCCATCCCGAGACCGTCACCCTCCCCCGCTACATACCTGGCCTGAAGAGGGTGACCAACAAGGGCACCGTGCTCCCCGAGGAGTATTACGAGCTCCTCCGGCAGGCCGTGAGGATGGGACTGGCCTCGGAGGAGCCCATAAGGGTGGGGGGAACCTCGGTGGCCCCCATCGACTTCCTGGTCTCCTTCATCCTCTCTAAGAGGAGGGAGTACGCCAGCAGACTCCCCGAGCCCGTGGGCTGCCTGAAGATCGTGGTGAGGGGGAGGAAGGAAGGGAGGAGGCTGGAGTACCGCTTCGCCACGCCCTCCAGGGGGGCGGGCATGGGGGAGGGAACGGCCATCCCCGCCTCCGTGGGAACCCAGATGGTGGCCAGGGGGGAGATCGATCGGAAGGGGGTCTTCCCCCCCGAGGCCTGCGTGGATCCTATGAGCTTCTTCCAGGCCGTGAGGAGTAGAGAGGGAATGGGCGGGGTGAGGATCATCTTCGAGAGCGTGGATGAGGAGGGAAGAGTGAACAGGATACCCCTCTAGGTTTTATATCCCCTCTCAAAAGGGAGAAGGATGTTCAAGTGGAGGGAGGCCAGGTACGAGGATCTGGAAGCCCTCCCCGAGGCCCTTCCGGAAGGGGTGGATCCTGAGGAGTACGTGATCGCCACCTACTTCCTCTCCCTCCCCCCCGCCCTGGACGCCTGGGAGGTAGCCAGGGCGCTGGCCATAGAGCAGAGCACGGGCACCTGGGTGCCTGTTCCGGGGGAGACCCCCGAGGTTAGAAAAAAGCACGTGGCCAAAGCCGTGGGGGTCTACGAGCTTCCCTACTACGAGGTCCTCTCCCCCACAGAGACCAAGGAAAGGAACTACCTGGTGCAGATCGCCTTCCCCTGGGTGAACTTCGGGAGGCAGCTCCCCATGCTCCTCTCCACCGTGGCCGGCAACCTGATGTGCTGGGAGAAGATCAAGCTCCTGGACCTGCGCTTTCCCCGGAGCTTCACGGAGGGCTTCAAGGGACCCAAGTTCGGGATAGAGGGAGTAAGGAAGCTCCTGGGGGTGAAGGAGAGGCCCCTGATCAACAACATGATCAAGCCCTGCACCGGCTTCACCCCTGAGGTGGGGGCCAAACTGGCCTATGAGGCGGCGGTGGGGGGAGTGGATATGATAAAGGACGACGAGCTCCTGGCCAACCCCTCCTTCAACCCCATCGAGGAGAGGGTTCCCAGGTACATGGAGGCCCTGGATCGGGCGGACAGGGAGAAGGGGGAGAAGACCCTCTACACCGTCAACATCACGGACGAGGCCTCCAAGGTGCTGGAGAACGCAGACAGGGCCCTGGAGCTGGGGGCCAATGCCCTCATGATCAACTACCTCACCGCCGGGATCTCCCTACTGAGGGAACTGGCGGAGGATCCGAGCATCAAGGTCCCCATCCTGGCCCACATGGACTTCTCGGGGACCATGTACGTCTCCCCCTACTCCGGCCTCTCCTCCTCCCTGCTGCTGGGCAAGCTGCCCAGGCTGGCCGGGGCGGACATCGTGGTGTACCCCGCCCCCTACGGCAAGGCCCCCTTCATGAAGGAGAGGTACGTAAGGGTGGCCCACCAGCTCACCTTTCCCTTCTATCACCTGAAACCCGCCTTCCCCATGCCCAGCGGGGGAATCACCCCCTCCATGGTACCCGAGGTGGTGGAGGACCTGGGCAGGGACATCGTGATAGGGACGGGAGGGGGGATCCACGCCCACCCGCTGGGTCCCAGGGCGGGGGCCAGGGCCTTCAGGCTGGCGGTGGAGGCGGTGATGAGGGGAATAAGCCTGCAGGAGCTGGCCAAGGAGCACGAGGAGCTCAGGCTGGCCCTGCAGATGGGCTGAGGGTCGAATGGGGTACATCCTGGCCCACGACCTGGGAACGGAGCTGAACAAGGCCTCGCTGGTGGACGAAGAGGGGAAGATGGTGGCCTACTGCACCAAGGAGTACGCCGTCTCCTACCCCAGACCGGGATGGGCGGAACAGGACCCCTTGAGCTGGTGGGAGGCCGTGAAGGAGACCACGGCAGAGGTGCTCAGGAAGGCCAAGGTGAAGCCCCAGGAGGTGGAGGCCCTGGTCTTCGACAGCATGATGTACACGCTGGTGACGGTGAACGAGGAGGGGAAGCCCCTGCGTCCCGCCATCCTCTGGCTGGACACCAGGGCCAAGGCCCAGGCCGAGGAGCTCATGGGAAGGCTGGACCTACTGGGCATGCTGGAGAGGGGGGTGATCCCACCCACCTCCGCCAAGGACATCACCCCCAAAATCCTCTGGATAAAGCAGGAGGAGCCGGAGATCTTCCGGAGGGCCAGGTTCGTGGACTCCAAGGACTACCTGATCTACCGTTGCGTAGGGGAGTTCTACACGGACTGGAGCTGCGCCAGCCTCTTCTGCCTCTTCAACTTCAGGGAGAAGAGGTGGGAGGAGGAGCTGGTGGAGGAGATGGGGCTCTCCCCCGACAGGCTTTCCATACCCGTGAAGAGCACGGAGGTGGTGGGGAACCTCACGGAAAAGGCTGCCTGGGAGCTGGGCCTCCCCAGAAAGGTGGAGGTGGTGTGCGGATGCGGGGATGCGACGGCCGTGGGGGTGGGGGCGGGGGGACCGCACCTCTACCTGGGTACCTCCGCCTGGGTGGGGATGCATGTGGAGGAGCCCCTCTTCGATCTTACCGGGGTGGGGAGCCTGTGTGCCGCCGATCCCGAGAGGTTCTTCCTCATAGGTGAGATGGAGAATGCGGGCTCCTGTCTGAAGTGGTTCAGGGACCAGCTGGCCAGGGAGGAGAGGGAGAGGGGGGAGAGGATGGGGAGGGGGCCCTACGCCTTGCTGGACGAGATGGCTGGGAGGGTAGAGGCCGGATCGGGCAAGCTCCTTTTTCTTCCCTGGATGATGGGGGAGAGGTGCCCCTTCATCCAATCCACGGTGAGGGGGGCCTTCCTCAACCTGAGCTTCAGGCACACCAAGGCCCATCTGGTGAGGGCGGTAATGGAGGGAGTGGCCTATCACCTGAGGTGGATCGCGGAAGTGGTGGAGGGAATGGGCCTATCCCTCCCCTCCCTCAGGATCTGCGGGGGAGGGGCCAAGAGTGAGGTCTGGTCCCAGATCCTGGCCGACGTGCTGGGGAAGAAGGTGGAGAGGGTGGCCTCCCCCCACCACGTGGGCTCCCTAGGGGCCTCCATCGTGGCTAGGGTGGGCCTGGGGAAAACGGACTTCCGCTCCGCCGAAAGGGAGGTGAAAGTGGAAAGGGAGTTCCTTCCCTCCGAGGGAAGGGAAATTTACGACCCCCTGTACCGGGAGTTCAAGTCCCTCCAGCCGATGCTTTCGGAGTTCTTCGAGCGCCTTAATGCCTGATCATATGTCCACCACCGCCTGGACCACCGCCCTCCCCTCCTCCCTCCTTACCTCCATGAGGTGATAGGTAACGGCCTTC